>DAISKM010000233.1:0-5975 GCA_036820945.1 Pseudolabrys sp. | reverse complement strand
CATCCAGGCCTGGTCGAGGACCGCGCGATCGAGCTTTGCCCCGATGAGTTTGGCCTTGTTGAGGCGCGCGGCGCGAAAAATCGCACCGGAGAGATCGAGCCCCGAGAGATCGAGCCCCGACAACTTCTTCCCGGTAAAGTCAGCGGGATGGCCGGGCGTGGCGGCCGCCGCTTTGGCGGCAACCTCGTCGCGTGTCATTTCTGCCGTCGTCATCTCAGGCGAGTTCAGATCGACATAGCGCATCATGTCCTGTGCCGCCGCGGCAAACGCGGCGCACACGCAAAACGTCAGTATGGCGATCGACCGAGCCGGCATGCGTTTTTGCATCCAAACGATATTCAGGCGAATATTTGCTCCAAGTAGCGCGAAGAACAAGTCTCGCTCCGATCTCTAGCCAGGCGCTGGTCTAAGACGTTCTACGGCACCGGGCAGATCGGGCATCGCGGCGATAACAATATTGGCGCCCGCCTCCTTCAGCCGTTGAGCCAGCTCCACTGTCGCATGACTTGCGCCGGCAAAACCGATCGTCTTCATCCCTGCCGAAACGGCGGCCTGAATGCCCAGCGTTGAATCCTCAACGACGATGCAGTTGGCGGGTATTACTCCTAATGACCGAGCGGCGAACAAATAAAGATCGGGCGCAGGCTTGCCGTGATGAACTTGATCGGCACTGAAGACGTTGTCGCCAAACAGCGCCTTAAGGCCTGTGACTTCGATCGACAGATCAAGCCGCTCTCGGGAAGAAGAAGATGCGACACAGCGTGGGTATGGCAACATATCAAGCGCCTCGCGAACACCTTTGACAGGCTGGAGCTCGCGACGGAACCGCTCGAAAAGCCGCTGTCCCGCCGCTGCTCCCAGGTCGGCGGGTATTGGGAACGACAGCAGCGCCTCCGCAGATTCCAGAACATCGCGCAGACGGAGGCCAGAGAAAATCTGGACGGCCTGCTCGGTCGTCATAGGGTGGCCGAGCGCGCTCATCAACTCGGCCAACGCCTCATTGGCGAGTACTTCGGAATCAACCAGCACGCCGTCGCAATCAAAGATCAGTAGCGTCATGCTTCGTGATCGAACTTCTGACTAGCAGTGGCCGCTTATTCGACTCGAAACCTCGTCGACAATTTTGGCGATCTCCTGCTCGGACCGAGTAGACCGCGGTGTCGCAAGTGGAATTTCGGCAACGATCCGCGCAGGCCGCGGAGACAGCAGGAAGATCCGGTCAGCAAGCCGGACCGCCTCTTGAAGATCATGGGTCACAAGCAGAGTTGTAATCGGGCGGGTTTCTATCAAGATCGCAAGTTGTGCGCGCAGTCGCTCCGCCAGAGCTTCATCGAGGGAAACGAGCGGTTCATCAAGCAGCAGCAGAGCCGGGTCGATCGCAAGTGCTCGCGCCAGTGCAACGCGACGCGCAAGCCCCAGCGAAAGTTCGCCGGGATAGTGCAGATAATGCGCCTCCAGATCCAAAACCTCGAACAGAGACGTGAGCATCTCAGGGGCGATGCTTGGCGCTACGAGACGCACGTTGTCATCGACAGTGCGCCAGGGAAGCAGGCGTGGTTCCTGGAAGACCATCCCAAGTCGGCCCGATAACGGGCGCGTTATCGTCCCGTCAAAATCAACATCAAGTCCCGCAATGATCCGAAGAATCGTAGTCTTGCCGCAACCGGACGGACCGACGAGAGCACCGACTTCACTGTGCCCTAAGTCGAAACAGATATCGCGCAGAACGTCGAATCGTTCGCCTGACGCTGCGGTGAACGCCTTGTGCGTAATACGGACCCTAAGGCGTCCGGTTTCGCCAGCGGGATGCGCGTCGTTCAATGGGCTGCACCACTGCGGTTTCGATAATGAGAATGACCGTTACAAACGCGAGCGCGTAGGCAAGAATAAGCGTCACGTCAAACAACTGAAAGGCCACGCCGATTTGAAATCCTATGCCATTCGGGCGGCCGAGCAGTTCGACGATGAGCACGATCTTCCAAACCAACGAAAGGCCGGAACGCCCCGCCGCAGCGAGATAAGGCGCGAGCTGCGGCAAAACGACGTGCCACAAGACCTTTCCTCGTGGCAGGGCAAAGACGCGCGCCATTTCATCAAGGCTGGTATCCAGAGCGCGGGCACCTTCGCGCACAGTAACAACTGTGTTCGGTAATTTGTTGATTGCGACCGCCAATACGCCCGCAATCTCCGTGAGCCCACCCCAGATAAAGGCCAGCACAATAATCACCAGCGCCGGCAAATTCAGCAACACGATGAGCCACGGATCACCGATCCGGTCGGCAATCTTTACCCGGCCCATAAGCAGCCCAATCGCGGTGCCGCCTATCATGGCGATCGTGAAGGCCGCGAATACCCGTGCCAACGTCACCCCAAGCTGAAAGAAGAGATCGCCGCTTTGCGCCTGCACGGCGATGGCGGTCAGCACTTTGACCGGTCCCGGCAGCATCTGGGGTCCCGAAAAAAGTGATGCCAACCACCAGATTCCGAGGAACAGTGCAAGTGAGATCAACCGCACCATAGTTTAATTTTGAATGCCCGGCCGGTAGAAAGTCCCGGGCGCAAGTTCTTCGCCTTCTCCGACCAATGCTGTACCGCCGAGCTTAAGGAGCACGCGATAAAGTGCGCTTGCATCCTTCTCCTCGGAATCGATCGGCCGGCTCGGAATGCCCTGGCGATAGCGCTCACGGTAGATATTCAGTGTGGCGGTGTCGCGCGCGCCAACCAGTGGCGCGATACGCTCCCATTCGGCGTCCGACTTCAGCAGGATCTGCTTGGCCTTTTGTGTGACATCGAGAAACTGGTTGATTGTCTCGCGGTGGGCCGCTGCCCAAGTTTCATCGAAAACATAACCAATCATCGACAATGGGCCGGTCACGCCGAAATTCGGCAGCAGCTCGTCGATGCCGACAAGCTGGCGAAAGCCGCGCGTTTCCAGGTGCGCAGAAAAATTCCAGTAGTTAAGCGTCGCATCGAAGTCGCCATGCAGCATTTTGCCTGCAAGCAATGCGGGCGAGCCGTATATCACCTTGGCCTGGGTGCCTAGATCAACGCCCTTCTGCTTTGTCGCGGCTCGCAACAGCAGCCAACTTTTGTCAAGCGGCCCTCCCGCGACCGCAAGCGTTTTGTTTTGCAGCTCGGCGAGAGTTCTGATCGATGAATTCTCGGGCACCATTACGGCGCCTAGCGCCGTCGAATAAGGATAGAAAACGAGCTTGGCGCCGAGTTCGCGTTCACGGGAAACCCACAGCCAGTCGGCGGCGATAACGTCGACGGAGCCGCCGCGCAGCGCGATCTTCCCGGCCTCCGGGCTTGCCAATTCCAAGGTCGTGATAGTGATGCCAACCTGCTTGTCCAGCTGATGGGCGCGTATCACGTTCAGCACCCAAGCAACTGTCCCGGTTTTCTGAACTGCCAATCGGACCACGTCGGCCGGAGCGCGATCCGCCGAAAAGCAGACTGCGGTGGTGACACAGAACCCGATGACAGTGCGTAAATTCGACATGACGTATCTTGCGGGCTGAGCGGTGCAAAGCGCCAGGCAGAAATCCCGTTCCGGTCTTGATTATAGGAGGGTATTTGCATTGACGCTGCCAAGCAGGCTGCGACACTGTTGCCGATCCAGCAAGGCAACGGTCTTGAGTGAACGACATCGAGCACTATCATCGGGCGCACCGGCAGCCAAATCTGGGCGCAAGGGACGCGTAATGTTGAGGTTACCGGAAGGCGTTGCAGGCGTTGGCTTTGCGCTGGTTCTCGCAGTTGCAGCGCAAGCAACTGCGCAAACCAACGACTACCCCACCGAGGCGAGAGCGGACTACGTTTTTGCGTGCATGAAGACGCACGGCGACACGCAAGTCGCGTTGCGACAATGTTCCTGCTCAATTGACGTCATCGCCATGCTACTGCCCTACGAGCGCTATGTGGCGGCGCAGGCTGTGCTGAGCCTCGCGCAAGTTCCTGGCCGGTTTGGCGCCATGTTTCGAGGCCCCGAGCCGGCAAAAGAGGCAGTAAAAAATTTGCGGCAAGCGCAAGCCGAAGCAGAGGTGCGCTGCTTTTAATTGCTATGGTGGTAATTCTCGGTACGTGCCGCGATGTCGCGTACATGTTTTTTAGTTGCGGCCGGTAGGACGCAAGCATAGACTTCAATTCGGTTCCGGCTTCAAGGGCGCCAGTCGAACGGGAATACTGGCGCTTTTCGTAAGCTAGGCGGGGCATCTTGCTGAATGCCCCAGATGCCACGCTGCGCTGTGACACGCTGCCGGAAGCGCTTCCCAATGCACGGGTGCCGACACGCGGCATGGTAAGTGCTGTTGCGCCGGTCAACCCGCGAAAATTTCGCAGGGAGGACACGGATGCGTTATCTGCTTTTAGCCAGCTGTGCCGCGGCCGCTCTAGTTGCTTCTTCAGCGAGCGGCAACGAGCAATTGCAAAAAATGTCGCAGAACCCAAAAGACTGGGTGATGCCCACGGGGGACTACTCAAATTCACGGTATTCGCAACTTAAACAGATCACGGCGGATAACGTTGGCAAGCTGCAAGTTGCGTGGACCTTCTCGACCGGCGTATTGCGCGGTCACGAAGGCGGCCCGTTGATCATTGGCGACGTAATGTACGTGCATGGGCCGTTCCCGAATCCGGTTTTCGCGCTGGATCTCAATAACGACGGCAAGATCCTCTGGAAATATGAACCAAGACAGGATCCGAACGTCATTCCTGTGATGTGCTGCGATACCGTCAACCGCGGCCTGGCCTACGCAGACGGCAAGATTTTCCTGCACCAGGCCGATACCACGCTGGTCGCGCTCGACGCCAAGACAGGTAAAGTGGTGTGGCAAGCCGTGAACGGCGATCCCAAAAAAGGCGAAACCGGGACGTCGGCGCCGATGATCGTGAAGGACAAGGTCCTGATCGGTATATCCGGCGGCGAATTCGGCGTGCAGTGCCACGTGACTGCATACAATCTCAGCGACGGCAAAATGGCGTGGCGAGGCTATTCGGTCGGACCAGACGATCAGGTCCTGGTCGACCCTCAGAAGACAACTGAACTTGGCAAGCCGGTTGGAGCAAACTCGAGTGTCAAAACTTGGCAGGGCGATCAATGGAAAATCGGCGGCGGCTGCACCTGGGGATGGATCTCCTATGACCCGCAGCTGAATCTGATCTATTACGGCTCGGGAAATCCTTCGACTTGGAATCCCAAGCAAAGACCGGGCGACAACAAATGGTCGATGACGATTTTCGCCCGTGACCCTGACAACGGCATGGCCAAGTGGGTCTATCAAATGACCCCCCACGACGAATGGGACTATGACGGGGTCAACGAGATGATCCTCGCCGACGTCGATGTCGGCGGCACCAATCACAAAGCAGTAGTCCACTTTGACCGTAACGGGTTCGCCTACACCCTCGACCGTGCAAACGGAGCTTTGCTGGTGGCCGAGAAATACGACCCAACGGTCAATTGGGCCACCAAAGTTGACATGGACAAGAATTCGAAGACCTACGGTCGCCCGTTGGTCGTGTCACAGTACTCGACCGAGCAGACCGGCGAAGACAAAAATACCAAGGGCGTATGCCCTGCCGCACTAGGTACCAAGGATGAGCAACCAGCGGCGTATTCGCCGGATACGAAACTTTTCTATGTGCCGACTAACCATGTCTGCATGGACTACGAGCCCTTCCGCGTTTCTTACACGGCGGGCCAGCCCTATGTCGGGGCAACGTTGTCGATGTATCCGCCTCCCGGCAAGAAGAACATGGGCAACTTCATCGCTTGGGATGCCGGCAAGGGGAAGATCGTATGGTCGGTTCCAGAGCTATTCTCAGTGTGGTCCGGGGCTCTGGCTACTGCCGGCGGCGTGGTGTTCTACGGCACGTTGGAAGGTTATCTGAAAGCGGTGGATGCCAAGACGGGCAAGGAACTTTATAAGTTCAAGACCCCGTCCGGCATTATTGGCAACGTGACGACCTACGAG
>DAISKM010000232.1:0-5978 GCA_036820945.1 Pseudolabrys sp. | reverse complement strand
ACAAACAACCGGCGCCACAAAGACAGTGTCTTCCGCTTTGTACCGAAAGATTGGTCGACAACAGAAATAGACTCTTCGCAAAGTCCACCGCCGAAGCGCCAGCGCCATGACGGTGATACCCTCCCCTTTGCGCAAAAGGATTGGGCGGCAGCCGAAGTTCGATCTGGCGGCGCGGTGCGCGATTCGTCTGCTAGACGCGTTGCTTTCGATCAGCGCATCGGAACGATTCGGGAAGGATCTGACTTTTCGACTGGCTTGCGGTCTGTTGAGCCGTCGATCCGTGTAGCGTCTCGCCGCACCGGCCTCAAGGATCAGGTTGCGAGCGGCAGTTCGTCGATTGCCAGGCGAGCACTCCGCGCCGCCGCTGCCTGTTTCATTGGGGCCCTAATTGGCGTTGGAGGTTCATCCGCTTGGCTGTCCCACAGTGACGGAACTAAAGAGATTTTCAGGAACTGGACACCGTCGCTGGGCTTTTTGTCCTCAATGTCAACGACGAAATACCCCCCAGCACCGGTTCCTGCCGCGGCCGCAACGTCTCCTGAGTTGGTGCAACAGCTTGAGGCGATGCCGCGCGATCTCGCGGTCGTGAAGCGCGGCGTAGAGCAGCTTACTGAAAAACAGGAGCAGATGGCCCGGAACAGCGCACTGCGGTCGGCCGAATACGACATCAAAAAGAAAACGTCATCTCCTCATCTGCAGACCAGGACGAAACTCCTTCCGTGGCCGGAAACAAAGCCGACAACCATCGCAGGCTGGACACTTCGCGGAATTACCAATGGCACGGCGGTCTTGGAAGGCCCTCATGGCACCTGGAGGGCGATGCACGGAGACACTGTGCCGGGAGTGGGAAGGGTCGAGTCGATGGTGCGTTGGGGCGGTCGATTAATAGTCGCGACCAGCAGTGGACTCATTTCCACGCCGTAACCTGCTCAAGCGGCAGCTTACATTCCATCCGAGTGCAGAGCATCGCGCTGGCGGTGTATAGCTTGCTCACCATTCCGAACGCGGCGCGCAAGCCAACCACGTCGTGCGCGCGCTCCTTTGAGTGTCGCGAGTGAATCGTCGGTAGCATTACACTGCTCATGAGATAATAAAGGCGAAGCAGGAGCCATTTCGCGCCCAAAACGCACTCGCAGCCGACGCAACCTGTGGACAACTCATACGCTCTAGCGGCTGGTCGAATTTGCGACGACTTACAGCCCCAATCCCGACCAATCAGCACTGCTGATTCACATCTGCGCACGACTCGGAGGTACAGCGTTGTTCGAACGCCGAGGGAGGCATGTATGCAATGGCGCAGGCTAGCATTGGTGCCGCCAATGTTTGGTCTTGTTTTGGTAGCCGCATCAACGAGCAACGTGAACGCCGTCAGCTGTATCGCCAAACCGAACGGACAGCCGCCCCAGGGCCAACACTGGTTTTATCGGACCGATCGCGTCACCCATCGCCAATGTTGGTATCTTGCACCGCAGAACGCCGACGCTCAGAAAAGCGCGACAAATCAACTATCCAGTACACGCAAGCTGCCGGCGGCGCCACGACATGCACAGCGACCGACAGCAGCGGCGTCACAAGTCGCGCATGCTGCAAGCGCCGCCGCGACCGATGTTCCCCCACGGGCGACTGCGGCACTCGCCGAGGCGGCTAAATTGCCGGACTTGCCGCCACCGTTCGCGGCTGCGCCGCAACCGACGCTTGCCGACTCATCAAGATCGGCCGATGCGACCGGCCCTGTGCTAGCGCCAGCGACCAACGATGCTGAGGAACCGCAATCGCCCGTGAACGCGCAAACTTCACAGGTCGCTACTGCCGCGCAGGCCCCAGTCGAAGCACCCTCGTCCTTGATCGTGGTCACCCTTGCGCTGTTTACTATGGTCGGCCCCGTGTTTCACGCCGCGCGCTGGTTGCGTCGGCGCAAGGCTAGTAATCGACAGGCTCTCGGACAGACAGGTCTGGCGACCGATTCAGATTCAGAGACTGCGGTACGGTACATTCCGCCACCCCAGTCGCTGAAACAGGCAGAGAAGGAAGTTGCGCTGGCATTGCAGCAACTCCTAAAAGACACGCAAACCAAATCGAATGTCGAGCCGCTCGACCAGACAGAGCGACTTGCGCAGGAATTGCAGCAACTCCTAAACGAGGCGCAAACAAAACAATATGCCAAGGCCCGCGGTCAAACAGAACAACTTGCTGAGGCATTGAATACCCTGCGCGACCGAGCCAGCTAGGGAGTGGAACGCCACCACGGTCAGCTTGCGTCAGCGACAGATGAACCGCTACGAAGTAGGGATCTGCTCCTCGCCAATCAGCGCAATTAAGGATGCCATCCTAGCAAGGCATGGACGCAAGCTTTTCTCAGTTTGATCTTAAGAGTGCTCGATGAAAATCGTGTTCGCCCGGGTTGAAGTGCTATCCTATTTTTTGGAAGCACCTAGGTGCGGGCATGTTCAATTTTCTGCGCCCCAAGGCTGAAGCCAAAACGCGGAGACGCTGTGCCGCGCAGCGCGATTACTCAATTGCGTAAGATGAGTTGGCTAGAACTTCAGCGCACGCTTGCTGCTACGCAGAAGTAAATCGATGCCCAAATGGATTTCGACATCGCCAAGTCCACCGATATCAGCGACACCGAATGGGATCGACGAAGCTATAATTTGTTCGTGGTGCCAATCAGTCAGATGGCCAACGCACCACGAGTAATCATCGACTCAACGCTCGCGGCTTCAAACAACGGAGTTGGAGATGTGAAATTGCTGTCGCGGTTGCCCGCTTTCAATCTGACCTTGAACTCGGGCCTACCGGATCCTTGGCGCGACGAAGCGCAACAGTCCAACCTTACAAGCGACTCGAGTCACAATGCGCTAACTCCCTTGCCGGTGAGTTTGGCGGCGAATTCCCTGCGGGATGATGGCTACGCAGCGAGGAAAATAATCCTGTTCGAGCTATATTAGGGGACGGCGTTGCCCTTAAATCAGCGATATACACTGCGAGACGCGCAGGTATTCGCGCATGAACGCCGGTCGTCTTAACGTTGATTTCAATAATATGTTTACAGTTATGGTAAAAGCTCTGCTAATATCTTGTGGGCGGTGGACGTAGGGAATTCGGTTTCGCTCCGGGAATTAGGGGGAGAATAATGAGGAGGATGTTGGTTGTCCTATTTGGCGCCGGCGTTTTGCTTGGCGGCTGCATGCAGTCGACGATCGAACCGGCATCGGAAGCCAACCTGACTCCACGCGACAGGAAATTGCTGGCGGCGGCGCCATACGCAACCGCGAGGATCGCGGAAACCTACCAGCGGCAGATCGTCGACTATCACCGCAAGGAAGGGCCCGGCACCATCCTCGTCGATACCGATGCGCGCTATCTCTATTATGTGCTGCCTGGAGGCAAAGCGATCCGCTATGGCGTCACCGTCGGCGAAGAAGCGCTGGCGTTTTCCGGTGTGGCCAAGGTCGGCCGCATGACCGAGTGGCCGTCATGGGTACCGACCGAAGAGATCAAGCAGCGTATGCATGTGCCGAATTTTGTCGGCCCGGGCCCACAGAATCCGATGGGCGCGCGCGCCATCTATCTCTATCAGGGCAACAAGGACACCATCTATCGCATTCACGGCACCAATCAGCCGGAATACATCGGCCACGCGATTTCATCGGGCTGCATCCGCATGACCAACGAGGATGTCATCGACCTGTACAAGCGCGTGAAGCTAGGCACAACGGTAGTGGTGCTGGGACCATATCAAGGAGACTCGCCCTTCAGGCTGCGGTTGGCTGCGGGCCGTAATTCATTGCGGTAACCAGGACCTGTGTTCCAAG
The DNA here is from genome assembly GCA_036820945.1 of Pseudolabrys sp. GTDB lineage: Bacteria > Pseudomonadota > Alphaproteobacteria > Rhizobiales > Xanthobacteraceae > Pseudolabrys. Next base: position 2,163 of record DAISKM010000232.1, on the reverse strand, counting down.
TCGTCCGGAAGAATTCTAGTATTTTGATTCCGACGGAGTTGCTGAATCGACCATCTGTCCGCGCCCTGCTCGCGTCGGTCGCCAAATCTGCCTGGGCTCGGGCGGCGATTGCGCAGTGAGGATAGAGCCGCACCCGGTCTGCACTGAACGGCTTACGAAACCCACATCATCGCCCGACAATGATTATGGGTGAGTCGTTGCCAAGGGCGCGGTAGCACTGCACTGGGTTGTCCGCTAAGGCGCGGAGATCGTGCCGGCGGCGCATAGAGAATTTATTTTGTTGGCAGTTAGTTTGTTCGCCCGGGAGGAGACCTATGGATTAGAAACCCTTCTTTGATCGCCTGCCTTATCCCCTCCTCAATCAAAGTTTTCGCTACGTCAGGAACACTAGTGCCGTGAGTTCCGTGCTTGGACAGTTGGTCCAAATAGTCCCAACTTGCCACTGCGAGAGTTATTGGTCTGCGATCGGTGTCGGCCATAGATGATGCATACCACGCGCCGGTGGAAATTGAGTCTTTTCTGACTCGAAAAAGAGTCGAAACCGTTCATCATTCGTTAAAGGGGCTGTGGCAACATTCCGAACTAGAAAAAAGAGCGGCCCACAGGTAGGCCGCCCAAGACGATGATCGTTGAACTGAGGTGCCACCCCTTCTTGATGGGGGCTTGGGCTAAGCAACTGTGCGCCCACAGCTGCTTGCCAACTTTTATTCTTGTCAAAAAGTCCTAACGAACTGTTACGACGAGCAGGCCGCCGGACGCGTAACGCCTCGACCACAATCGTAATCAGGCCTAGGAACCCTGCACATAGCGCGAACAGAGGCGCAGGGTTTGGTTAAGACGTTCTAGGAATCCGTACAGAGTGCGAACAAAGGGCGGACGGCTTACTATCTGGGGAAAAGCACTAGCGACATGGAAAAACAAATGTCCGACGCGACAGCATTGTCCGCTTACCCCAAAAGCGGACATCCGATCGCAATTCGGGTGTCATTGATCGACGATTCCAAGGGCCTTCGTTGTTGCGTTTGTTAATTGGCTCGACTGAGGGCGCATTTCGACAGCAGATGCCGGCCGAGTGGTGTGCGCCGCCGCTGCGATACGATGTCGACGTAAAGCGCGCTGATGAGCGATGCGATGTACTCGGTGCTGCTTCACTCTCGCTTTGGCTGGCAATTCGCGCGACGGGGAGAGCGCTTCATGGTCCGACGACGCAACGAAGTTCACTGTGTTGGGCGGAGTGATGCGCTCCGGCTTGATTGTGTCGGTCCTGAACAAGTCGGAGAGCGCAGAAATATTTCTTTCTAGCTGGCCAATGCGGTCGATCTGCGCGCCCAATAGCGCGGCAAGCTGCTGTTCAGCTTGATTGTTGTCGAGGAACTGGCCACTCATGCGATCGACCTGCGCCCGCAATTCAGCAACGTGGTCTTTATGGGGGATTTTTATTTTGGTCTCTAGATCGGTCAGGCGCGAGAGTACACCATCGCTAAACGCAAAATAGGCTCCGGTCGCAAGCAACAAAATTATCGTGACTACGAGTGCTGACCTGATTGCGGACTTGTGTAAGCGCATAGCCGTCGTAGAAATGGCTGCACGTTCCGACGTCCGATCGCGCGTGCGGGACGGACGTGGCGGCCCGCCTGCTCGGCGACGGCCTGATACCGTACGAGATGGAGGCATATCGACGCTCCGTGGTTAGCCATGGAGTTCCCCAGTGCGGTATGTCAACTGGACATAATTAACAAACTATTAATCGCAGGAATTATGTTGCGACGAACCACGGCGCCCTTCTCCGATTTGGATCATGGCTTCGATTGCCGGGTCTGGCAGCTCTCCCGAACTTGGCGCATCGTCCCTAAGGTTACCGTCACCGTCAAAGGTGGCGCTGAGCTGCCCCAGGTATTCTTGGAACGCTTTTTCGAATTTGATGCGCTCGTCGTCGCAGGGCGGTTCGGTGTAGCGCTTGCGTTTAGTTTTGCGCTTCATGGTTCCTTCCTTAATTGACGACGTGAAGCCGTCGAGAAGAACGTGGATAAAAGTCAAAAATGCAAAGGTGCGCGCGGCGACACCGGCTTTAGACGGAGCCATTTAAAAAGCGCCTTTTTGTGATGGCCAACACAGCGTTGCCCGACTTTTGTGATGGCCAGCACTGCCGAGCGGGATCGGTGC
>DAISKM010000231.1:0-5986 GCA_036820945.1 Pseudolabrys sp. | reverse complement strand
AGGTCGACGCTCCGGCCTGGCCCGATTCGACGCCTGCAAAGAGCGAAACCTGATGGTGATGGCAGTTGTTCGAGCGCCCTTTCTTGACAGAGCGAGTGTTTCCCCGCCATAAGCATGGCGCGCGGGCCCTTGGGTCCGCGCGCTTTTTCGAGGGCCGATTAAGCCCTTAAAAACAAACGACAAACCGACTGAAAGAAGCCGGTCCGGAATATCCGAGCACCGGGATCGAACACACGAGGACGAAAGATGTTCGCAGTCATCAGGACGGGCGGCAAACAGTATCGGGTCGCCGCCGAGGACGTAATCCGGGTCGACCGGGTCAACGGCCAGCCCGGCGAGATCGTCGAGTTCGGCGAAGTGCTGGTGGTCGGCGGGGACACGCCGCAGCTCGGCACGCCAACTGTTGCAGGCGCCACCGTTGCCGGCGAGGTGCTTCAGCATACGCGCGGTGACAAGGTCATCGCGTTCAAGAAGCGTCGGCGCAAGAATTCGCGCCGCAAGCGTGGCTATCGCCACGAGTTTTCGGTGATCCGCATCACCGAAATTCTCACCGGCGGAGCCAAGCCGTCGAAAACGGCGACGCCACGGCCCAAGCGCGAGCCAAAACCGGTCGTCGAGGCCGCCGCGCCGGAAGCGAAGGCAAAAGCGGCCAAAAGCAAGGCAAAGAAGCCGGCCAAAACGGCCGCAAAAAAGCCAGCCAAGGCCGCTACAAAGAGCAAGAAGAAGTGAGATGATTCCTTCACGGAATCGGTGTACAGAGTAAGAGAATTCGAGAACCACTATGGCGCACAAGAAGGCAGGCGGATCTTCACGAAACGGCCGCGATTCCGCGGGCCGGCGGCTCGGCTTGAAGTCGGCCGGCGGGGAGATCGTGCTTGCCGGCAACATCATTGCGCGCCAGCGCGGCACCAAATGGCATGCCGGCCCTAATGTCGGTACCGGCAAGGATCACACCCTGTTCGCACTCATCGATGGAAAGGTTCAGTTCGCAACGAAAGCAAAAGGCCGCACCTACGTGTCAGTTGTACCGATGACGGAGGCTGTGGCCGAGTAAGACGGTGGACATAACGAGGTCCGCCGGTCATTCCAGTCAAACCGGCGGGGCCTTGTAAGGCTCTGAGAGGGGGAGACGGGTGACCGGCTCCCCCTCTCAACTTTTCAAACCTGGAGCCTGTACCATGACACTACTAGAGGAAATTCCGAGAGAGCCTTACCGCGAGGGAAGTATTCCCGTCCTCGAGACCAAGCGCCTTGCCTTGCGCGCAGCGCGCCTCGAGGACGCTAAAGCGGTAGCAGCGCTCGCCAACGACCGCCGCATCGCAGAAAACACCGCGCGCATTCCGCATCCGTACAAGATCGCGGATGCCGAGAAGTTCATCGGTGGGGCGAACAAGGATGGCGAGGCAGCGTTTCTGATCACGCTGCGTGATAAAACTGTCATCGGCGCGTGCGGCATCATGTTTCACTACGACGAGACACCGGAGCTCGGCTACTGGGTCGGCGTGCCGTACTGGAATCAGGGCTACGCCACCGAGGCGCTGCATGCATTGATCGACTACGCCTTCACCGACCTCTCGCACGAGGCGTTGCAGGCCGGAGCGCGAGTGACAAATCCGGCTTCGCGGCGGGTGCTGGAGAAGTGCGGATTCCAGTGGACCGGCGTTGGTCTGTACCGCATTAACTCGATCAAGTCGTCGGCGCCGATCGATCGCTTCCGGCTTGAGCGGCGCATCTGGTCGGCGCTTAAGACCTGGGGCCGGATGAAGAAAGTGATGTGACCTGTCCTTGCCCGTCAATTCCCGCCCCCGCCTACGCGGGGGCAGGCTCCAGCGGGAAGCCAGAAGCGACAAGTCTCTACATTTGTTCACTGGGTCCCCGCTTTCGCGGGGACCAACGGGCAATGGCCTTGAATCGAATTTCGTCATGGCCGGGCTTGTCCCGGCCATCCACGTCTTGGCTTTGGATAATGACAGCGCCCTCACCCGTTCATTCCCGCCGCCGCCTACGCGGAGGCAGGCTCCAGCGGGAAGCCAGAACAACACGTCTCTGTCTCTGAGTCCCCGCGTTCCGCCTTCGCGCTCCGCGCTAGGTAGCGCCCGCCGGTCGAGCGGCGCGTTCGAACTTCGTGGCAAATTCTTCCAGCTCATCGCGATTGAGATCGCTGATCGCCAGAAAATTCAGGCCCTGATCGGTCCAGCGCCGGACATTGAACCCGTGCACCCTCTCCAGCCTGGGCGATGTCACCGGAATCTCAACGCCCTGCGCAACGAATAGATTGATCACGTGCTCCCGACGCCGATAGACGATGGCCGCCACCGGCTTGCCGTCGATGAAATCGAGCCGGCCGCCGATCAGGGTAAAGCCTTGCGCGGTGAGATCGATCACCGGCGGAGCAAGATCGATGCGGCCATTGAACCACGGTTTCACCGTGTGCTGGTCGCTCGACAGCACATCGCTCAGGTGATCCGCCTGCAGAGAGCGCAAATGGGCCGAGACCGCCTCGCCGAGAATGCGCTTGTCCTGGTCCTCCCGCACGACCAGGAGCGTCAGGCCTGAGGCGGCGACAGCCGAAGCAAGGCTGCCAATTGCAAAGCCTTTCAGCAGCGTGCGCCGGCTGGTCGTAACCGTGGACGGCACCGCGCGATCGATGCTCCGCCGCAAGGAGGCCGGCGCCGCGTACCGCAGGTTGTTGCGCTGCATGGCGTGCTGCAAATCGCGATACGCGGCAAGCTGCGCCGCACATCGCTGGCATGTTGCCGCGTGAGCTTCGACATCCCGCGCATGTCCGGCGTCGAGCTCGTCGTCGATCAGCGCGTGCAACATGACTTCGGCTTCGTCGCAGGTCATCAGCCCTTCTCCTCCGCGAGCCATGCCGCGCGCAACAGCGCGCGCCCGCGCGCCAGTCGCGACATAACGGTGCCGACAGGCACCCCGGTGACGTCGGCAATCTCGCGATAGCTCAGATCATTGATCTCGCGCAGCACGATAACCTCGCTGAATGCCTGCGGCAGCTGCGCAATGAGTTGCTGCACGGTTTCACCATCGAGACGTTGCAGGGTTTCCGTTTCCGGCGAAGGCGCCTCGCTCCACAATCCGGTCGTGGCACATTCCGTTTCATCAAAATTGTCCGACAACGTGCCCGCAAGCATGCCGCGGCGGGCGTACTCGGCGCGGCAAACGTTGCGCAATATCGCCAGCAGCCATGGCTTGATCGGCCCGCCGCGAAACGTCTCGAAATGCCTGAACGCACGCAGGTAGCATTCCTGCGCCGCATCCTCCGCATCGGCATTGTTGCGCAGCAAGTAGCGCGCAAGCGTGTAGACGTCGTCGAGATATGGAAGCGCCGCAAGGCGGAAACGCTCCGCCTTGTCGCGATCGACGCCTGCTTCGTAAGCCATGCTGCCGGTCCGACCCGTTGCGTCGTCACGGCGGCGCAATGCTTCCGGTCGCCGCCTCGACGACGATTGTCCCGGTCATGTGCGGATGCAAGGAACAAAAGTATTTATAAGTGCCCGGTGTCGTGAACGTGAATGAGAACTTGTCGTCACTGTCGAGCGCCTTGGAGCGGAAGTTATTGAGCGAAACCACGGTATGGGGAATGTCGTCTTCATTGACCCAGGTAACCGTGGTGCCCGATTTCACTTTCAATTCATGAGGCCCAAAGGTGAAGTTGCCGATTTCGATCGCGACCTCGTCTGCGGAAGCCGGCACCGCTATCCAAACGAACATGGCTGCAATGCCGACAACGCAGTTCGTCATGAATCTTGCTTTGGTCATGGCGCCTAGCCCTGCAGCGCTGTATCGATGATCGCGAGGCGCTGCTCGTTCTGCTTGAACGTGACGCTGGCGATGCCGAGCATGCTGCGCAGCTTGTCATCGGCGACTTTCATCGGTCCAGGCGAAGGCGCCGAACCGGGCGCAGGCTGCGGAAAGGCCGTCGAGCGAGCGGTGTGGAAGGTGACGTTACCTTCGACCTTCTGCATGACTTGATGGATGTGGCCGTTGAGCACGGTCACCGAACCGAATCTTTTGAGATAACCGAGGGCGCGGGCGCCATCTTCCGTGCCCCATCCCCAATCCGGATAAACGGTCCACAACGGGATGTGCGCGAACACGACGATCGGCTGCGACGCCGAGCGGCCCTTCACGTCGTCCTCGAGCCATTCGAGCTGTTCGTTGCCGAGATTACCGAGACCCCCGGCCTTCAGATCGACGACATTGACGAGACCGATGAAGTGGATGCCGTCGGCATCGAAGCTGTACCAGCCCACGCCCCTGGTGCCGCGGCCGTAGCGTTCGAGATAGAGCTTGCCGCGTTCCTCGTCTATGAGGTCGTGCTCGCCCGGCACATAGTGCACATCGAGCCGCGCCTGCGAAATGATGCGCTCCGCATCGTCGAATTCGGACGCTTTCGACAGATGCGAGATGTCGCCGGTGTGGATCATGAAAGACGGCTTGACAGCGAGTGTCTTCACCCGCCCGATCGCTTCTTCCAGCGTCCCCTTGACGTTGGGATTTGCCGGCTTGTCGAAGCCCATGTGGCTGTCGCTGATCTGCAGGAACGTGAAGCCCTTGCTCGGCTGGGCCACCGCCTCATCGATGATCCCGAGCGAGGTCGGCACCCCGCCGGCAATGGTCCACAACACCCCGGTTCCGGCCCAGGTCATACATTCGAGCACTTTGCGGCGGCTTGGCCCTTCGTCGTGATTGGTCATGTCCGGTCTCCCTGCAATCGGCTGCACGGGGACTGGATCGGGTTTCATCAAGATTTATTCCCGAGCCTCTTGGGCCAAGGACGGCGTGATGCGATATATCCTAACGCCATGAAATTCCTCGATGAAGCCAAGGTCTACATAGCGTCCGGCGCGGGCGGCAACGGCTGCGTGTCGTTCCGGCGCGAGAAATTCATCGAGTTCGGCGGGCCGAACGGAGGCGATGGCGGCAAAGGCGGCGACGTGGTGGTCGAGGCCGTCAACGGCCTCAATACTTTGATCGATTACCGCTACCAGCAGCATTTCAAGGCGCAGCGCGGCGGCAATGGGATGGGCAAGGACCGCGCCGGCGCCAACGGCAAGGATGTCGTTCTCAAAGTGCCGATCGGCACCCAGGTCTACGAAGAAGACGGCGAGACGCTCATCGCCGATCTCACCGGAGTGGGCGAGCGTGCGATGATCGCCAAGGGCGGAAACGGTGGCTTTGGCAATGCGCATTTCAAATCATCGACCAACCGCGCGCCGCGCCATGCCAACCCCGGGCAACCCGGCGAAGATCGCACGATCCGCCTGCGGCTGAAGCTGATCGCGGATGCCGGGCTGATCGGTCTGCCCAACGCGGGCAAGTCCACTTTTCTTGCGGCCGTCAGCGCGGCGAAGCCGAAGATCGCCGACTATCCGTTTACGACGCTGCATCCGCAACTCGGCGTCGTGAAAGTGGACGAGCGCGAGTTTGTGCTCGCCGACCTTCCCGGGCTGATCGAGGGCGCGCACGAAGGCACCGGCCTCGGCGACCGCTTCCTTGGCCACACCGAACGGTGCCGCGTGTTGCTGCATCTTGTCGATGGTACAATCGAGGATGCCGGCGCCGCCTATAGGACAGTACGAGCGGAACTGGATGCCTATGGACAAGGATTGAGCGAAAAACCCGAGATCGTTGCACTCTCGAAAGCCGACGCAATGACTCCCGAATTGATCAAGGCACAAGGCGCAAAGCTAAAAAAGGCCTGCAAGAAAACGCCGCTTGTACTCTCGGCGCAATCCGGCGAAGGCGTGCAGGAGACTTTGCGCGCGCTGGCCAAGATCATCGATGCGGCGCGCAAAGAGACGGACATCAAGGAAGAAGCGTAGTGACTAACGCCCCGCCGTTACGCGGGAATGGACCGAGAAGAAAGTTTGCTCAGTAGGACTTCGGCAGGCCGAGCACTTTCTCGGCGATAAAGCACAGGATCAGCTGCGGGCTGACCGGCGCGATCCTGCCGACGAGCGACTCG
>DAISKM010000230.1:0-6015 GCA_036820945.1 Pseudolabrys sp. | reverse complement strand
CCCAGCCTGTGTTCGAAATCATCGCCAGGAGCGTTGCCCGCCTCTGCAACTCGCGTTTTTGCCACGTCTTTCGTTTCGACGGGGAGCTTATCCACTTTGCAGCAAATTACGGCTACGAAGGCGAAGCAATAGAAGCTCTCCGTGGGGCATATCCAATTCCTCCCGGACGGAAGAGTGCTGCGGCCCGCGCAATCCTCACTGGAAACGTTGAACAAATTCCGGACATCGAGGTCGACCCCGAATACGGGCACCACGATACCGCGAAGATCGTGAACTTCCGAAGCATTGTTGCTGTCCCAATGCTGAAGACGGGTCGTCCCGTGGGAGCGATCGCCATTGCACGACCGCAAGTCGGACTATTTCCCGAACGTCAGATTGAGCTTGTCCGTACTTTCGCCGATCAGGCGGTGATCGCGATCGAGAATGCCCGGTTGCTCAGGGAACTGCGCGAGAGTACGGACGATCTGACCGAATCACTGGAGCAACAGACTGCGACTTCGGAAGTCTTGCAAGTTATTTCGAAGTCGCCGGGCGAATTGGAGCCGGTATTTCAGGCGATGCTCGAAAACGCAGTGCGGATTTGCGGGGCCAGCATCGGGATCCTGTTCAGGTATGCGGATGGCGCATACACCGCCACATCCTTACTCGGCGTAGCGCCTGCATACGCGGAATATCTTAATCGCGGGCCGATACGACCTGGCCCCACCACCGGCCTCGGCCGCCTCGCTAGAGAGAAAAAAACCATCCAGGTTGCCGACACGAAAAGCGAAGAAGCCTACACCAAACGCGAACCGCTTCGCGTTGCGACCGCAGACCTTGGCGGCGCGCGTAGCTTGCTGAATGTGCCGATGATCAAGGACGGAGAACTGATCGGTGCCATCGGTATCTATCGTCCGGAAGTGCGGCCGTACACGGACAAGCAAGTCGAATTGGTCACGAACTTTGCCGCGCAGGCCGTGATTGCCATCGAGAACACGCGGCTGCTCAATGAGCTGCGCCAACGCACCGACGATCTTTCCGAATCACTCCAGCAGCAGACCGCCACCGCCGATGTGCTCAAGGTCATCAGCCGGTCGACGTTCGATCTGCAGACGGTGCTCGATACTTTGGTCGAATCGGCAACGCGGCTTTGCGATGCCGATCATGCGTGGTTGTTCGAACGGAAGGGCGAGTATTTCAGTTGGGTCGCCGGCTACGGCAACGCGACCGATATTCATGCACGTATCAAGGACTATTTCCTGAAGCGCCCGGTTCCGGTCGATCGTGGCAGCGTCACGGGTCGCGCTGCGCTCGAGGGAAAAGTGATCCACGTCACTGATGTGCTCGATGACAAGGACTACACTTGGGGTCGGGCCCAGAAGATCGGAGGCTACCGCGCCGCTCTGGGCGTTCCTCTATTGCGCAAAGGTGATGTCGTGGGTGTCATCTTCGTCGCACGGACTTCGCCGCAGCCATATACGGCGAAACAGATCGAGTTGGTGACGACCTTTGCCGACCAGGCCGTCATCGCGATCGAAAACACGCGCCTCCTCAATGAGTTGCGTGAATCTCTAGAGCAGCAGACCGCGACCGCAGATGTGCTGAAAGTTATCAGCCGGTCCGCCTTTGATCTCCAGGCCGTCCTCGACACCCTCACCGAATCTGCGGCAAAACTCTGCGAAGCCGATATGGCTGGCATCGTGCGCCCCAGGGATGGCGAACACTACTGGGTCACAAGCCTGAACTTTCCCCCGGCGTTCATGGACTACGTCAAGACCCGTCCTATTTTGCGCAATCGCGGTTCGGTCGCGGGGCGGGCCTTGCTTGACGGGCGCGTCGTTCACATTGCCGACGTTCTTGCCGATCCGGACTTCACCTTTGGTGAGGCGCAGAAGCGGGGCGGCTATCGCACGGTTCTAGGCGTTCCCCTGTTGCGGGAGGGAAATCCAATCGGCGTTATTGTGCTGACCCGGAGCGCTGTCCGTCCGTTTACCGACAAGCAAATCGATGTGTTGCGGACTTTCGCCGACCAGGCGGTGATCGCTATTGAGAATGTGCGTCTGTTCGACGAAGTACAGGCGCGCACGCGTGACCTTTCCGAGTCGCTGGAGCAGCAGACAGCGACGTCAGAAGTGCTGCAAACGATCAGCTCGTCGCAGGGCGAACTCCAACCGGTGTTCGATTCTCTGCTCGCAAACGCGACGCGGCTCTGCGCTGCCAAGTTTGGCACTCTTTTTCTACGCGAGGGAGAGAACTTTCGCGTGGTTGCACAGCACAACACGCCGCCTGCGCTGGCGGAAGCCCGTCGGCGGGATCCAATCGTGCGCGCAGGCCCAGGAACCGCCATCCGACGCAGTACCACAGTAAAGCAGGCGATCCAGATCCCCGATATCAAGGCAGAAAAAGTCTATTCCGACCGTGACCCCGATCGCATGGCACTGGTCGAGCTCGGCGGCTACCGCGCCGTTCTTTCCATCCCCATGCTCAGAGACAACGAGGTGATCGGCGCCATCAACATCTATCGGCAGGAGGCTGGCGCTTTTCCCGACAAGCAGATTGAATTGGTGAAGAATTTCGCCGCGCAAGCGGTTATCGCAATCGAGAACACGAGATTGCTCGATGAGCTGCGCAGGTCGCTCGATCAGCAGACCGCGACGGCTGACGTGCTCAAGGTGATCAGCCGCTCGGCATTCAATGTTCAGGCTGTCCTCGATACGCTGGTGGAGTCGGCGGGCAGGCTGTGCCAGGCGGAAAATGTGCAAATCTTTCTTCGCGATGGGGACGTGTACCGGTTGACCGCGCACAATGGCTTCTCGCCGGAATATCAGGAGTATTTGAAACAGCATCCCATCCCGGCGCGGCGCGGCACGCTGGTCGCTCGAACCGCGGAAAGGCTCGCGACGATTCATATTCCCGACGTTCTCGCCGATCCGGAATATACCTTCCGTGAAGGCCAGAAACTCGGCGGGTACCGTGCGGTGCTTGGGGCACCGTTGCTCCGGGAGGGAAAGTGCATTGGCGTCATGTCGATGGCAAAGTCGGTTCCCGAGCCATTTACCGACAAGCAGATCGAGATCGTCAGCACATTCGCCGACCAGGCGGTGATAGCGATCGAAAATGCCCGGTTGTTTGGCGAAGTGCAGGCGCGGACGGCCGAGCTGACCGCATCCCTGGATAATCTTCGCACCGCCCAGGATCGGCTGGTGCAAACGGAAAAGCTCGCCTCGCTCGGACAACTCACCGCGGGCATCGCGCACGAGATCAAGAATCCACTTAATTTTGTCAACAACTTCTCGGCGGTCTCTGCCGAACTGATTGATGAAATCGGGGAAACGCTGGAAGGCGCAAAATTCGACGGAAAGACCGGGGATCAGCTGGCTGAACTGATGGACATGCTTCGTGGCAACCTTGAAAAGGTCGTACAGCACGGCAAGCGCGCCGATTCGATCGTCAAGAACATGCTTCTCCACTCGCGCCAGGGCTCCGGCGAACACAGACCGGTCGAGATCAATGCCATCGTCGAGGAAAGCCTCAATCTCGCCTATCATGGCGCCCGCGCCGAGAAACAAGGCTTTAACATCACCCTGCAGCGATCGTTCGATCCGGCTGCCGGCGAGGCCGACCTCTTCCCGCAGGAGATCACGCGCGTTCTTCTCAATCTTATTTCGAATGGCTTTTACGCCGCGACCAAGCGTAAGGTGCAGAATGGCGGCGACGGCTATGAGCCCACCCTCGCGGCAGCGACGAAAAATCTGGGCGACAACGTCGAAATCCGGATTCGCGACAATGGCAGCGGTATCGCACCTGACGTCAGGGAGCGGATGTTCAATCCGTTTTTCACGACGAAGCCTGCAGGCGAGGGCACAGGGCTTGGCCTGTCGATCAGTCATGACATCATCGTCAAGCAGCATGGCGGGTCTATTGATGTCGATACGAAGCCCGGCGAATACACGGAGTTTCGGATCGTTCTTCCGCGCAAAAGCGCAACGCTTGCCAGGACAGGGGGGCCGCAGTGAAGCTTCTTATTCTTGTTGTTGACGATGAGGCGGATGTTGAAATGCTGTTTCGCCAGCAATTCCGGCGGGATCTGCGTGCCGGCCGGTTTACCATGGAATTCGTCCAGTCCGCTCCGGCGGCGCTTCAGGCGATCACCGATGCCGGCGATGCCTCGCTCATCCTTATCCTGTCGGACATCAATATGCCGGGCATGAGTGGTCTTGAGCTTCTGCCCAAAGCCAAGGCGGCTCGGCCCGACGTGCCAGTGATCATGATCACGGCCTATGGCGACGCGGACACCAAGCGCAAGGCGTTGGAAAGCGGCGCCGAGGCGTTGTTCACCAAGCCGATCGATTTTGTGATGCTTCGCAGTGAGATCGACACGCGCGTCGAAAAGGCCGCATGACCACTCGGATACTGGTCGTGGATGACGAGCCTGACCTTGAGGCTCTCGTTCTGCAGAAGTTTCGTCATCAAATCCGGGACGAAGCTGTCAGCTTCATATTCGCCCACGATGGTGTGGAGGCGCTGGCGGCGTTGAAGGCGAACGCGGACATCGATCTGGTCGTCACCGATATCAACATGCCCCGGATGGATGGGCTCTCGCTCCTGCAGAAGTTGCAGGAAAACGAAGAAAACATAATGACGGTCATCGTTTCGGCCTATGGCGACATGACCAATATTCGCACCGCGATGAACCGAGGCGCCTTCGATTTCGTGACCAAGCCGATCGACTTCCAGGATCTCGAAACCACGATCGCCAAGACCATCCGCCACATCGGGTTTCTGCGTCAGGCGCGTCAACGGCAGGCCGAAGCGGAACGGGCCTATGCCTCCTTGTCGCGATACTTTTCGCCAAATCTCGCCCAGCGTCTTGCCGATGACAGCGACGCCGTCGATCTGGAGGGTCAACGCCGCGAGATCGCGACGCTTTTCACCGACATTTCAAGTTTCACTGCACTCGTGGAGACGCTCGAGCCCAGCGTGCTTGGCCCGCTTCTGAATGAGTATCTCGCAGGCATGACCGATATCGTATTTGCTAATGACGGCACGGTGGCAAAGATTGTCGGCGACGCTCTGCACATCCTGTTTGGCGCGCCGGGTGAGCAGCCGGACCATGCCACCCGCGCCGTGACCTGCGCGCTGGCACTCGACCAATTCGCACAGTCGTTTTCCGAGCGCTGGCAGGAAAAGGGCATCGCATTCGGAATCACACGCATCGGGGTACACGCGGGACCGGCCATCGTCGGCAATTTTGGGGGCGGCAGGTTTTTCGACTACACGGCCTACGGCGACACGATTAACGTGGCGGCGCGCCTCGAAACGGCCAACAAGCAGCTGGGCACGCGCATTTGCGTCAGCGCGGCCTTGGCCGAAGGGGTGAAGCAGTTTCACGGACGTCCGATCGGAGACCTTGTCTTGCGAGGCAGAGGCGAGGTGATACGCGCTTTCGAGCCTCTTTCAAACGAGCGATATGATGATGCCTCCACCAAAAGCTATCTCGACGCATTTGCGCTGCTGGAGGCAGGCAATGCCGGCGCCGTCGCGGGTTTTGCGGCTCATATCGGCAAGCAGCCTGAGGACCGCCTGGCCGCTTTCCACCTCAAGCGGTTGCTGAATGGGGCAAAAGGCACGCGGATCGTCATGGATAACGACGTTTCCGACTAATTCGAATTGCGCCGCCTGTCCTACAGCCCGAATGAAGCGATGATCCGTGGGATTATCTTCTGCCGTTCGGCAAGATCGAAGCGCGGACGGAAGCTTTGAAGTTGATCTGGCAGACTTGAGACCGACATAGGGAAGAGCTCGTCATCGACACCGTGTCGGATGAAGCGCGGAGATTGCGGCGGGGGCGGCGAAGGAGCAGGCGAACTTTACCCTCTGCACCTGCAGTGGCCTGTCCGTGTGTCCGGGCTGATTATTGCACCAATCACGTGGGAACTATCTGGTGCATTGGCCATCAAGCGTCCCCGATGGCTGCGTAGACCGACCACGGTGGCAATTCGCGCGCAGGCTCGCCGCCCCAGATCGGTTCGCCCC
>DAISKM010000229.1:0-6049 GCA_036820945.1 Pseudolabrys sp. | reverse complement strand
GGTCTGCGCTTTCCGCCCTGTCGGCCTTGTTGTTATACATTCGCCATCAGCCCGGCTGCACCGGACTATGATCAGCCTGCCCCCCGAGACCGCCGATTTTCACTCCATATTCAAGGACAAGCACATGCCCGCCAAGCGCCCGGCGCCACGCCTCGAACTGATGGACGAACCGCGCATGAACGAAGCACAACGCGCGCTGCTGGAAGCAATCCGGTTGGGCCCGCGAGGAGTATCCGTCACCCCGCGCGGTCCCTTCGCGGTGTGGATGCATGCACCGGATTTCGGCCATCTGGCCCAAGCGCTCGGGGGTCATTGCCGGTACAAGACTTCGCTGTCGTCGCGACTATCGGAGTTCGCTATTCTGTGCACCGCGCGGCTTTGGCGTGCCCAGTACGAGTGGTACGCTCATGCACCAATCGCTGAGAAAGCCGGCGTGACGTCCAGAACGATCGAAGACCTGCGCCTGGGGCGCCCGCCCAAATCGGCGCCCAAGGACGAGCGCGCGATCTACGATTTCGTCCAGGAGCTCTACAAGACAAGGCGCGTGAACGATCGCACCTACAAGCGTGTGCACGCGCTGTTGGGCGACCAGGCGACAGTCGAACTGGTCGGCATCCTCGGCTATTACGCGCTGATTTCGATGACGCTGAATGTATTCCGGATGATGCCACCGGAAACCGAAAAACTGGCGTTCGCGGAAACAAAATAAAACGTCGAGACCGAAAAAGTCCCGGCGCGGATGGGCGCCGGGACTTTATCAAGGCCGAGGGCCTTGGATCAGTTGCAGGTCCGCCGAGTCTTGATGATCACGTTGCCGTTCGGCAGCCGAGTGCGCACTTTCACGACGCGGCAATCGGCGCGATGCTTGTACCAGCCATAGTGATGGCCACGGTCCACGTGCCTGTGAACAACGGCATCCCGATCGCGCACGACAACCTGTGCCGACGCCGGAATGGCGCCTGCAAGCATTGTCGCCACGGCCGCAGCTACAACGACCATTCTCATCTCCAGCCTCCTCCTTCGTTCCCCCGGACCGGAAACGCCGGAAGCTGCGAAATGTTTCCTTTTGGACGGCGGTAAACCACCGGCAACAATAAGATTAGTGCCCGTGCACTTTGCCCGAACCGACGTCCCGGGCGCCGATGCCTTTCACCGTGAAGTCGACGGCTACATCGCCGGCTTTTTCAAAACGCAGGGTTGCCTTGACGTGCTGACCTTGCTCGAGCGGTTGCTTCAGTCCAACGAACATCACGTGATAACCGCCCGGCTTGAACTCCACTGTCTGACCCGCCTTAATGTCAAGGCCGGCGACGGGCCGCATCTTCATCACGCCGTCTTCCATGCTCATCGCGTGGATTTCGAGACGGTTGGACACGTCCGACGTGCCTCCCACGAGCCGGTCACCGGCACTGCCGCTGTTGGCGATCGTCATGTAACCGCCACCGACCGAAGCGCCCTTTGGAGTCGCGCGTACCCAGGGGGCAGAAATCTTCAAGCTGCCCGCGGTGATGTCTTGAGCCTGTGCCGGCCCGGCCATGAAAACGGCAAGGACGGCGATGAAAGCAAAACGAGTCATGTAAGCTCCGAATGAGGGCCGCAGCTGACTTGCCCAGCGCGGCGGATATCTGTTGATTGCGATGGAAGGCCAGCGGTTAGGCTGGCGGCGCGCGTGCACTTTGCGGGGACCTGGAAACCGTCGTTGTCGGCGCCGCGATCGGCAAGGTCTCAATAGAGGCGGCTGCTTGCAACTCAAGGGCAACGATGACGGCTGGGACTTCGTCGAGCGAAGGCGATGGACAGCAAATCCCGCACCCGACGGTGCATGCGCCTCCGGTGTCCGAGCTTCCTCGCTCCTGAACGTCGTTCACCGATGCGGCGCTGCAAATGGAATTGCCCAATGAAGCAGTCGCCACGGCGGACAGCGGCATCAACGCCGCATGCACGGCGAGCACGCAGGCAACCGCAAGCGCGCAAGCCTGGCGCCAAGTGAAATGGCAGTTCATGGCCGTAATCTATGCGGTGCCGTTCCCGGACGCCAGTCGATCAAGCCTCACCCACGTGATAGACTTTTGGCATGCCAGACGAGGAACTTGCTTCGTCCGAAAACGACCGCCGTGTCGTGAGGTTCAGGCCCGGCAAGGCGCCCGCGCGTTCGCGGGACCCGACGCCCCTCGATAGTCTGGCGAAATACGAGCGAACCGAGGATTCAGACGATTCAGAGGACTATCGTCATCGCATGATGGTGAACGCGGCAGTGTTTGTCCTGGTTATTGGGCTGATCGGCGCGGCACTTTGGTTGGCTGATACCATGGCGGCGATGCGCAAAAATCAGGACTGCGTCCTGTCTGGTCGTCGCGGGTGCACGCCGGTGGAAGTGAGCAAGGACCGCTGGTGAGCTTCGGGCGGGGGCGCGTTCCTGAAGGCCTGAAAAACCGCCCTTAAGCGCATTTCCTGTAAGCGACCGCCGCCATTGAACTTGTCCCTGTGCTTCGGTATACGGGCATCCAATCACCAGCCGGCGGGAGTGCGGATTGGGGGACTGTCGCGCGCGTCCAGGCGCATAGGTCGCCTGCTTGCCAGAACTCCAAACCAACCAGAGAGTTACCTATGTCTTCGACGTTCGACACGATCGCCAATATTATCGCCGAGACCTGCGACATCCCGCGCGACACCATCAAGCCGGAAAGCCACGCAATCAACGATCTCGGCATCGACAGCCTCGATTTTCTTGATATCGCCTTTGCAATCGACAAGGCCTTCGGGATCAAGCTTCCGCTCGAGCAGTGGACCCAGGAGGTCAACGACGGTAAGGCAACAACCGACCAGTATTTCGTGCTCAAGAACCTGAGCGCACGCATCGACGAGCTCGTCGCTGCCAAGGGGGCATAAGCGCGGGGCCCATGCGTCTTGAGTACTTCCAGCTGATCGACCGTATCGTCGAGCTGAAAATCGCCGATCGCAAAATCAGCACTGAGGCGACGGTTCCGAGTACAAACACCATCTTCGAGGGTCATTTCCCCGGCTTTCCGCTGATGCCGGGCGTCCTACTGATCGAGACGATGGCTCAGACCTCCGGGTGGCTGGTCGTCGCAGCGCATCGCTTCAATCGCATGGCCTTTCTTGCCGCGGTAAAGGACGCGAAGTTCCGGATGTTCGTCAGGCCGGGACAAAAGTTGTCGGTGACAGCAGCTCTCGCCCATGAAGGATCCGGTTATGCCATTACCGACACAAGCATAGCTCTCGACGGCAAGCCCATCTGCGACGCGACGTTGACGCTCCGGATCCTCGATTTTCCGAACGATGAAATGAGGCTCCGGATGCGGGAAGCCGCTGCTCGCGTCGGCTTCCCGGACGAGGTAGCAGCCGATGGCTGACAGCACTCGGGAAGTCTGGATCACCGGGATTGGAATTGTTTCGTGTCTCGGTGAAGGTCCCGATGCGCATTGGCAAAAGCTGATGCAGGCGCATCCTGACGCCGATACAACGACCTTTGCACCCTTCGTGGTGCATCCGGTAGCGCCGATCAATTTCGACGCCCAAATCCCAAAAAAGGGTGATCAGCGCCAAATGGAAAACTGGCAGCGAATCGGGACCTACGCTGCGGGACTTGCGCTGGATTCGGCTGGTGTCAAAGGCAATAGCGCCCTCCTCTCACGCATGGATATGATCGTGGCTGCCGGCGGCGGCGAACGCGATCTGACCGTTGACTCGAATATTCTCAGCGGCATCAGGCGTGCTGCTAATCCGGCAGCTTTTCTAAACGAACGCTTGATGAGTGATCTGCGTCCGACGCTTTTCCTTGCGCAGCTTTCCAATTTGCTGGCGGGCAATATCTCGATCGTGCATGGCGTTACCGGGTCTTCGCGCACCTTCATGGGCGAGGAATCTGCGGGCATCGATGCGGTGCGGATCGCCCATTTACGCATCGGCGCGAGGCAAAGTGACATAGCGCTGGTGGGTGGCTCTTTCAATGGTGAACGGCCGGACCTGCTGATGCTATACGAGTTCGCCGAGCTCGCACTTAAGAACAAATATGCACCGGTTTGGGAGCGTGGAGATGCAACAGCCGGTTTCGCATTGGGCTCTCTCGGCGCTTTTCTCGTGATAGAAGCCCGCGAGCATGCGGAAAAGCGAGGAGCCAAACCTTTGGCAAAACTGACGACAGTCGTTTCAGATCGAGCCACGCGGCAGCCTGGAACGATCACGGAAACGCTTTCGCGATTGTTGGACCGGCTGAAGGCAAAAATGAATGCAGGGCATGCCGCAGTCCTGTCGGGAGCAACAGGCGTGAAGCCTGCGACGGCCGAGGAGCGCAGGTTTCTTGAGCTGCATCCTGATCTCGTCGTGCGTGCGACCGGATCCTATCTCGGTCACGGGCTGGAGCCCCAATTCGCTATGAACATTGCACTGGCTACGGTTACGCTCGGTCATGGTAGTCTCTTCCCGCCATGTGACGCGACCGGCCTGGAACGGCCAATGACAGCCTTGACCGAAGTAGTAGTAACCGGCGTTGGACACTGGCGGGGTGAAGGTCTTGCACTCATCGAACGCATTGGTTGAGGGAGCGGGAAAGATGGCGACGGGCAAGGATAAATCGGGTCGGGTGCAAGTTGTCGTGACTGGCGTGGGCGTGGTCACCTCGTTGGGCGCGGGAAAAACCGACAACTGGGCAAAACTCACGGCTGGTCAATCGGGCATCAAGACCATCAGCCGCTTCCCCACGGAGGGACTAAAGACGCGCATAGCCGGCACGATCGACTATCTCCCGCCACAGTCCTCCAATGCCGCGTTGACGGAATCCTTCGCCGACCTCGCCGCCGAGGAGGCTATCGCGCAATCACGAGTGACCCGCTCCGGCCAATTTCCTGGACCGCTCTTCCTCGCCGTGCCCCCAATCGAGATGGAATGGCCGCAACGGCTCGAATTCGGCGCCAAGTCAGGGGCGAACGACAAGGTTACGTATGCGGATATGTTACGCGTGAGCGCCGGGTTTCCCGCATACCACCGACGATTCCTGCTTGGCTCGGTCGCCGACAATCTTGCCGAAAAGTTCGGCACACAGGGTTCGCCGATCTCGTTGTCCACCGCCTGCGCTTCCGGGGCGACTGCAATTCAGCTCGGGGTGGAAGCAATCCGACGTGGCGAGACTGACGCCGCGCTCTGCATTGGAACTGACGGTTCGATCAATGCCGAATCGGTCATTCGTTTTTCATTGCTTTCGGCGCTGTCGACCAACAACGATCCTCCCCATACCGCAGCCAAGCCGTTCTCCAAGAACCGCGACGGTTTCGTGATGGCCGAAGGCGCGGGCGCACTCGTATTGGAAAGCTATGAGGCAGCCAAGGCGCGTGGCGCAAAGATCCTGGGCGTGGTCGAGGGGTGTGGTGAGATGACGGATGCTTTTCACCGTACCCGGTCGAGCCCGGACGGCAAGCCGATCATTGGCTGCATAGCCAACGCGATCTCAGACGCCGGTCTGACGCCAAACGACATAGATTATGTTAACGCACATGGCACCAGCACACCTGAAAACGACAAGATGGAATATCTTGGCTGCGTGACCGTTTTTGGCGAGCGCATGAAGACCCTACCAATCTCTTCGAATAAATCGATGATCGGCCACACGCTTTCGGCCGCAGGCGCGGTCGAAGCCGTCTTTACGCTTCTGACGCTGCAGCACCAGCGCATTCCCCCCACAATCAATTACGTCGTTCCAGATCCGGCGATCCCTCTCGACGTGGTGCCCAATCAGGCGCGCGACGCAAATTTGCGCCACGCAATTTCCAACTCGTTCGGCTTTGGCGGGCAGAACGTGTCGCTTGTCATGGGCCTCGAACCGGCCTGATCGCCTTCATGCGTGCGCTGAGACTTATCGACGATCGCAAGATTGAACTTGCCGACGTACCGCCGCCGCCCCCACCCGGCGAAGGCGAGGTTCAAATTCGAACTAAAGCAGTCGCACTCAATCACCTCGATCTCTGGGTCGCCAACGGGTTGCCGGGCCTCGAGCTCCAGCGCCGTCACGAGCTCTGCACGGCCAGGACCCAGC
>DAISKM010000228.1:0-6091 GCA_036820945.1 Pseudolabrys sp. | reverse complement strand
CCATGACGGAAGACCTAAACAGCGGCTCGCCGGCCGGGCGACTGTATGGCGAAAGCCTGGCAAATGCCTTGGCCGTATATTTGCTTACTCGCTACGCCGTACGACGCTACACGCCGGCCACCTATCGAGGCGGATTGCCAGGATATCGGCTCGGCCGCGTGCTCGATTATATTGGTGACAATTTGGCAGACGATCTCAGCCTGTCGGAGCTTGCGACAGTGGCGGGTATGAGCCCGCACTATTTTGCCGAGTTGTTCAGAAGGAGCACGGGACACCCTCCGCACAGGTATGTGTCATTACAGAGAATAGAACGCGCAAAACAGGTACTCTCCGACGCCAGATGCAGTGTTCTCGAGGTGGGATTCGATATCGGCTTTCAAAATCCGAGCCATTTCGCCCGAGTGTTTCGTAAATTTGTGGGCATGAGCCCGTCGCAATTCCGAAATCAGAGATAGCTGGACTTCGCTGAATCATTGCATCTTCAGCGACAATGTCCGCATCGGACCGGAGAAATGCCAGCCGTCCGTTGACGTTGGCCTGACGCGGCCTGTACCGCCGTCTCGTTAGCAACGATTTGGTGCGATTTGCCGGGCTTCACTGGCCTCGGCAATGCATGCGGGTCATCTAAAGCCATCGTGACCCAAGTGAACGATGGAGAAATCGTCATGACCTGGACGACCCCGACCCTCGTCGAAATGTGCATCGGACTCGAGATCAACGGCTATCTGCCCGCCGAGCTTTGAGCAGTTCGACGTCGCTTTCAGGCCTCTATATCCGAGGGAGAGCGAAATGACTTCGACAATTCAGGCAGGACCTGCGCCGACGGCATGGACATCGGCGTCACAGAAATATCTAACACGGTTACCAGCACTGCTGGGCGCGCTCGTCGCGTTGCTCGGTCTCATTCTCGCGGCTGGGGGTGCCTATCTCGCTCTGCTTGGGGGGAGCCTTTATTACGTTCTGGTAGGCGCGATGCTTCTCGCCGCCGGCTATTTTATGATCAAAGGAAGGATCGCAGGATTCTACACTTACGTCGCCGCATTCGCCTTCACGTGCGTTTGGGCGTTTTGGGAGGTCGGCCTGTCGGGCTGGCAATTGATTCCGCGTCTTGTCGGGCCCTTCGTTCTCCTCGTGCTGGCGACTCTGGTCACTCCCCTGCTCGACCAAATGACCGGACGGCGTACGCGCAACTGGGGCCTGGTCGGTATCGCAGTCTTCGCCGCCGCGCTCGCCATTCTTATTCCCATCTTCAATCAACATCCGGCAGCGCTCCCACTGCCACAAGCACGAGCAGACGCTTTCTTTGCAGATTCCGCGTATGTGCCCACGAAAGGTGACTGGAGCGCCTATGGCGGCGGCCAGGGTGCGCAGCGGTATTCGGAGCTCACGCAAATCACGCCCGCAAACGTCAGGAATCTCAAGCGCGTCTGGACCTTCAACACGGGCGACATTCCGAAGAAGTATGGATCGGAGCTGACCCCACTCAAGGTCGGCAATGTCATCTACGGCTGTACGCCGATGAACAAGCTATTCGCGCTCAACGCGACGACTGGCGAAAAGCTGTGGATGTACGACCCCCAGGTCCCGATCTCGTGGGTGCCATACACTGCGGCATGCCGCGGTGTGGCCTTCTATAGCAACCCCAAGGCCACCGCCGGCCAAGCCTGCGCTGAACGCATCATCGAGGGAACGCTCGACATGCGCCTGATCGCAGTTGACGCAAAGTCGGGTCAGCCCTGCCAGGATTTCGGTCAGAACGGCGCCGCCGACCTCAAGGTCGGGCTGGCGCAGAAGGATAGCGATACGGGCACCGTCACACCCGTCATTCCAGGAACGGCTGCCATTACCTCAGCTCCGGTCATCGTGCAGGGAGTCGTCGTCTCCGGGCATCAGGTGCTCGATGGTCAGCGCCGCTGGGCGGCATCAGGCGTCATTCGAGGGTACGACGCAGTGACTGGCGAGCTGCGCTTTGCCTGGGACATCAATCAGCCCGAGGTCACGAAGCTGCCGCCGGAGGGAAAGCCTTACTCGATGGGCACCCCGAATATGTGGACCACGGGCGCCGGTGACGAAAGGCTCGGCCTTGTCTACTTGCCGATGGGCAATTCGGCGGGCGACTACTATACGTCGCTGCGCTCGGATGAGGAGAAGAAGTATAGCTCCGCACTTGTTGCACTCGACGTGAAGACGGGCAAGCCGCGCTGGGTCTTCCAGACCGTGCATAACGATGTGTGGGACTATGATCTCGGTTCTCAACCGACGTTGATTGAATTCCCTACCGATAGTGGCAAGGTCCCAGCAATTTTGCTGCCTACCAAGCATGGCGACATGTTCGTACTCGACCGCGCCACCGGAAAACCGCTTCACCAGGTCGACGAGGTTGCCGTCCCGCAAGGTGGAGCAGAACCCGGGCAGCGCTCCCCGACACAACCCTTCTCGCGTTACCACACGCTACGCAAACCTGATCTGGTCGAGCGCGATATGTGGGGCATCTCGCCTATTGATCAGATGATTTGCCGAATCAACTTCAATCGCGCTCGTTATGATGGTCCGTTCACCCCGCCGGAGCTCGGCCGCCGCAACATAGAATATCCGGGGTACAACGGGGGATCTGACTGGGGCAGCGTCGCCGTCGATCCTCACCGCGGCGTGATCATCGCGAACTACAATGACATGCCCAACTACGACGTGCTTGTGACTCGTAAGGAGGCAGACGAGATGGGCCTGTTCCCCGCGGGCGATCCGCGGGCGGCCGGAAGCGCCTCGAGTGCTGAAGGCGCGGGGGCGCAGACGGGGACACCCTACGGCATCCTCGTCAACGCGGGGTGGCAGATGCCGACCGGCGTGCTCTGTACGCGACCCCCTTACGGCGGCATTCGCGCGATCGATCTCGCCACCGGCAAAACGCTGTGGGATCGCCCATTCGGTTCGGCCCGGCGTAATGGTCCCTTCGGCATGCCCACCTTCATTCCGCTGGAGATCGGCACTCCGAATAATGGGGGACCCGTCGTGACCGCAGGCGGCCTGATCTTCATCGCGGCAGCAACCGACGATCTGATCAAGGCAATCGACATCAAGACCGGCGAGATCCTGTGGAGTGACGTGCTCCCCGCCGGCGGCCAGGCCACGCCGATTGTCTATGAGCAGGATGGCAAGGAGTATGTGGTTATCATGGCCGGCGGCCATCACTTCATGATGACGCCACCGGGCGACGCTCTGATCGCCTACGCCTTGCCGGATACGAAATAACGCGGCGTGCCATCTTCCCCACGTGCGGCATCCGTCGGCGGATGCCGTCGAACGTTGCGCGAGCAGCAGATTTTGCCTTGAGTGACCGCGTTGCCGTTTGAACCGGCGTGTCACCTGCCACGCGCTGTGTTTGTTGTTCTCCTGTTCGTTTTGAAAGATTTGCCGGGATTTGGCGGCATTTACTCGCAGCTTCGTGCTCCACCTTGTAGCAATCGTGAAGCTGCAAGAACGGTTGCGAACAAATACTCGGATTGAGGAAGCGACCATGAAGACGGCCGCGTTTCCCTTATCGCGCCTCCAGTTGGCTTCACGTTCCAGTTTGGCGGCGCGGCTGCCCGACTTCATTACGTTGATGAAGCCGCGCGTGATGGCGCTCGCGGTGTTCACCGCGCTTGTCGGAATGATGATCGCGCCGGTGCGGCCAGACCCCCTCCTTGGGTTCGTTGCAATTCTCGCAATCGCAGCAGGTGGCGGTGCCGCCGGCGTGCTTAACATGTGGTACGAGGCCGACATCGACGCGTTGATGACTCGCACCGCTCGGCGTCCGATTCCGCGCGGGGCCATCTCGCGCCCGGAAGCGCTGGCATTCGGGCTCATCCTCGCTTGCTGCGCCATCGCAATTCTTGCTCTTGCCGCCAATCTCAAAGCCGCAGCGCTACTTGCCTTTGCCATCTTGTTCTATGTCGTCGTTTACACGATTTGGCTCAAGCGAAGCACGCCGCAGAACATCGTCATTGGCGGGGCTGCCGGCGCGCTTCCGCCGGTGATCGGCTGGGCGGCGGCAGGCGGTGAGATCGCGCTCGAGCCGTTCGTCTTGTTCCTGATCGTGTTCCTGTGGACGCCGCCGCATTTCTGGGCGCTGTCGCTCAATCGCACTGACGAATACGCCCGTGCCGGTGTCCCGATGCTGCCGGTGGTGGCCGGCAGAGCTAAGACCAAACGGCAGATCCTGATCTACAGCATAATGCTGTCCCCGATTTCGCTGCTGCCATGGGCGCTTGGATTTGCCGGCGCAATCTATGGCGTGACCGCCGCCGCCGGCGGAACGACGTTCATTGCGCTCGCGCTGAGATTGATTAGGAGCAGTGACGCCGGTCGACGGCCTGCGCATCACCTGTTCGCGTTTTCCATCCTGTACCTGTTTGTGCTGTTCGCGGCTCTCCTGGCCGGCAAGGGAGTCTGATATGCGGCATGGTGCAATAGCCGTTTTGTTAATCGGCGCCGCTGCGCTCGGTGGCTGCTCCGAAGGCGTGCTCGATCCAAAAGGACCTGTCGCCGCCGCCGAGCGGCTCATTATGCTCAATTCGACCGGAATCATGCTGGCGATCGTGATCCCCACGATCCTCGCCACGCTCGGAACGGCCTTTTGGTTCCGTGCCTCTAACACACGGGCACGCTACATGCCGGATTTCGCCTATTCCGGCCGCCTGGAGCTGCTCGTCTGGTCGATCCCGATCATGACTGTGATTCTGGTGGGCGGCGTCACCTGGATCAGTTCATACGACCTCGATCCGCCAAAGCCGATCGCCTCTACGGAAAAGCCCGTCAGGGTTCAGGTCGTCGCGCTCGATTGGAAATGGCTGTTCATTTATCCCGACCACGGCATTGCGGCCGTCAATCAGCTGACCATCCCCGTGGGCACGCCGATCAGCTTCGAACTGACCTCTTCGGGGGTCATGAACAGTTTCTTTGTGCCGCAGCTCGGCGGTCAGATCTACACGATGGCCGGGATGGTGACGCGCCTTTATCTCAAGGCCGACCAACCCGGGACCTATCGAGGAATGTCGGCAAATTACAGCGGCGCCGGATTTTCCGACATGTACTTCAACGTCAATGCGGTTCCGGCCGAGAAATTTGCACAGTGGGTGGCTGCAACGCGCACCAATGGTCCGGTACTCGATGCGCAAACCTATGCCGCGCTGGCGAAGCCCAGCCAGGCGGTCACACCTTTCACCTATGGTGCCGTGGCTCCCGACCTGTTTAACGGCATCTTGAGCAACGTCAGCAGCGTAGTGCAGTCCGACGATCCCTTGTGCCTCGCGGCTCTCCCGTCACAAAGGGCAGAAAAATGAATCTCCTTGGCAAGTTGAGCTGGAGCGTGATTCCGTTTGACCAGCCGATCGTCATGGGCGCCTCGGGCGTCGTGATCCTGAGCATTGTGTTCGTCCTCGGGTGGGTCACGTTGAAGGGTTACGTGCCTTATCTGTGGAACGAGTGGCTCACCTCCGTCGATCATAAGCGCATCGGCGTCATGTATATCGTGCTGGGGTTGGTCATGCTGCTGCGCGGCTTCGCCGATGCGATTATGATGCGCGCGCAGCAGGCGGTGGCGGCCGGCGGCGCCCAGGGCTATCTGCCGCCGGAGCACTTCGACCAGATTTTCTCGGCGCACGGCACGATCATGATCTTCTTCGTGGCGATGCCGCTCGTGATCGGATTGATGAACTTTGCCGTCCCGCTGCAACTCGGCATCCGCGACGTGGCCTTCCCAACATTGAACTCGGTCAGCCTGTGGCTCACCGCATCAGGGATCCTGTTGACGAACATCTCGCTCGTGGTCGGAGAGTTCGCAAGGACCGGCTGGGTTGCTTATCCTCCGCTCAGCGAGCTTCGGTTCTCGCCCGGTGTCGGCGTCGATTACTACCTGTGGTCGCTGCAGATCTCCGGTGTCGGCACGTTGCTGACCGGGATCAATTTCGTCACCACGATTCTGAAAACGCGGGCACCCGGAATGGGCTACACGCGCATGCCGGTCTTCTGCTGGACCGCGCTCGCCTCGAACCTGATGATTGTCGCAGTCTTTCCGGTCCTGACCGCGACATTCGCGATGCTGTTGCTCGAC
>DAISKM010000227.1:3692-6121 GCA_036820945.1 Pseudolabrys sp. | reverse complement strand
AAGCGAGCACGGCCGCGCCGTGAAGCTGTCCATTACCGGCGGGCGGCTGGTCCTGTCCGTGACCAACCCTGATTCTGGAAGCGCGACAGAGGAAGTCGAGGTCGAGTACGACGCGGACCCGCTCGATATCGGCTTCAACTCGCGATACCTCCTCGACATAGCCGCCCAGATTGAGGGCGAAGTGGCTGTACTGAAGCTCGCTGACCCGGGCTCGCCAACCCTGATCCAGGACAAGGACGCGAAAGGCGCGCTATACGTACTGATGCCGATGAGAGTGTGAGATTCAGAAATCAGCAATCAGCAATCAACCGATCTTTCCTGAGACAGGAGCCAGCCTAATCTTTCCTGATACCTGATTACTGATTACTGCTTTCTGGCATGACCACCGCCTTCGTTCGCCGGCTATCCCTGACCAATTTCCGCAGCTATCACGCCGCGCAAATTTCGCTCGGGCGCGCCGGACCGGTGGTGCTCACAGGCGTAAACGGCGCCGGCAAGACCAATCTGATCGAGGCCATCTCGCTGCTGGCACCGGGTCGCGGGCTGCGGCGCGCCACCATGGAAGAACTTGCTTTCGCCGAAGGGGATGGCGCGTGGGCGGTCTCGGCCGAGATCGAAGGCATGCTCGGCCTTGCCACGCTCGGCACCGGCATCGATCCACCGGCCGGTGAAGATTCCGCGCCCGTCCGCAAATGCCGCATCGACCGCGAAAGCGTCGGCTCGGCAACCGCTTTCGCCGACCACCTGCGCGTGGTGTGGCTGACACCGGCCATGGATCCGCTCTTTAATGGTCCCGCCTCCGAGCGGCGGCGATTCCTGGACCGTCTGGTGCTTGCTGTCGATGCGCAACATTCGAGCCGTGTTGCAGCGCTGGAACGTTCGCTACGCTCGCGGAACCGCCTGCTGGAAGATACGCCGGGAGATTCCC
Source organism: Pseudolabrys sp. (assembly GCA_036820945.1). Lineage (GTDB taxonomy): Bacteria > Pseudomonadota > Alphaproteobacteria > Rhizobiales > Xanthobacteraceae > Pseudolabrys. The sequence goes on along the minus strand of DAISKM010000227.1, from coordinate 5,193 downwards.
ATTGGCTCGACGCTGTCGAGCATGAAACCGCCGAAGTTGCTGTTGCAGTCGCGGCCGCACGGCTGGAAACAGTCAAGCGGTTGTCGGCAGCCCTTGATGCCGCGCGGGATCAGGCGCCCGAATTTCCGCAGGCCCAAATCGATTTGCAGGGCTGGATGGAACGGCTTTTGGCCGATCACAGCGCGATCGAAATCGAGGATCGCTATCGCTCGCTTCTCAAGGAAAATCGCGCGCGCGACGCAGCTGCGGGCCGCACGCTTGACGGCCCGCATTTGTCCGATCTCGCTGTAAGGCACAGGGCGAAGAACCTTCCTGCGGCGGACGCATCGACTGGGGAACAGAAAGCCCTGCTGATCCGCCTCGTTCTCGCGCACGCCGGATTGATCAAACAGATGACCGGCTTCGCACCATTGCTTTTGCTCGACGAGGTTGTCGCTCATCTCGACCCCGTGCGTCGCGCGGCGCTCTACGATGCGTTGTTTTCTCTAGCCGCGCAGGTGTGGATGACCGGCGCCGATCCGGTTTCATTCGGCGATATCCTCGATCGGGCGAATGTTTTTGAGGTGCGTGGCGGAACCGTACAAAGAGTCAATGCAGTTCCATAACGATCGCTCACGTTTTGTTAATCGAAATCCGCTGAATTACTTGAAGATAGGTTATCCAAACATCTATGGGGCTGTTAATGAGTACAGATGCGGCAATTGATCGGGTGAAATGCGAACTTAGTCGCGCGTTCGAAAGAACTCGCGCCGATCTCGAGCGCGTCGAAATTTTGGCAGCAGGGCTCGCCGCCTTCACCAAGCCGATTCCAACCTACGAGCCGCGGTTCCGGCATTTGCCGCCACCTGGTCTCAACGCGCACGAACTGCCGTTGGACTAGAGCAGACTTGCCCCAGGCGGAGAGTGCAAGGCAGCCATGACAATTAGCGCTGCCAGAAGTGCCCAATCGAACTCGGTCTCAATTGACCCGATGGGCGGGATCATCGGCAGTGGTTACTGGCCTGATTCGCGTTGAAAACGACACGAAAAAAGTGGGGATTTTTCCTACCCGGCCTCTTTAAAAACAGCTGGTAAATCAACATATTAAGCTAAGATACTTTGCCCTGTACGACGCTCAATTTTCGTGTCAGACAAACTACTCAATCCGACTCAATTTCCACCCGCTTCGAGGGCGCCGCTGATGGCTGAACCGGCCCGCAGAAATCCATCCGACTATGGCGCAGAGTCAATCAAGGTCCTCAAGGGACTTGACGCCGTGCGCAAGCGGCCGGGCATGTACATCGGCGATACCGATGACGGCTCGGGCCTTCACCATATGGTCTATGAGGTCGTCGACAATGCGATCGATGAGGCGCTTGCCGGATTTGCCACCGAAGTCGCGGTAACGCTCAATCCGGACGGCTCATGCACGGTGCGTGACAACGGCCGCGGCATCCCGACCGACATTCACAAGGGCGAAGGCGTCTCCGCAGCGGAAGTCATCATGACGCAGCTGCACGCC
>DAISKM010000227.1:0-3682 GCA_036820945.1 Pseudolabrys sp. | reverse complement strand
CTTACAAGGTTTCAGGCGGACTGCACGGCGTCGGCGTCTCGGTGGTGAACGCGCTGTCGAGCTGGCTGAAACTCACGATTTGGCGCGACGGCAAGGAACACGTCATGGAGTTCCAAGACGGCGTCGCAAAGGCCCCGCTCAAAGCGCGCGGCGATACGAAGGGCAAGAGTGGAACCGAGGTCACGTTCCTGCCCTCCCCGAAGACCTTCGGCATGGTCGAGTTCGATTTTGCCACGCTCGAGCACCGGCTGCGCGAACTGGCGTTCCTGAATTCAGGGGTGGCCATTGTTCTCTCCGACCAGCGTCACGCCGTCGAAAAGCGCGAGGAGATGAAATACGAAGGCGGTGTCGAAGCGTTCGTGAAATTCCTCGATCGCAACAAGACCGCGCTCATCCCCAACCCCATCATGATCAAGTCCGAGCGCGAAGGGATCACGGTGGAGTGCGCGCTGTGGTGGAACGACGGCTATCATGAAAGCGTGCTCTGCTTCACAAACAATATTCCTCAGCGCGACGGCGGTACTCACCTTGCCGGATTCCGCGGCGCGCTGACACGGCAGGTCACTCAATACGCGGAAACGATCGGTACCTCGCGCAAGGAAAAAGTTGCGCTGACCGGCGACGACTGCCGGGAAGGGCTGACCGCGGTGTTGTCCTGCAAAGTGCCGGATCCAAAATTTTCGTCGCAGACCAAGGACAAGCTGGTGTCCTCCGAAGTGCGCCCGGTTGTCGAAAATGTCATCAACCAGGCGCTGCAGGACTGGTTCGAGATTCATCCCCAGGAAGCCAGGGTCATCGTCGGCAAAGTGGTCGAGGCCGCGGCCGCCCGCGAGGCAGCGCGGAAAGCACGCGAATTGACTCGCCGCAAGGGCGCGCTCGATGTCTCCTCGTTGCCGGGCAAACTGGCTGACTGCCAGGAGCGCGACCCGGCGAAATCGGAATTGTTCATTGTCGAGGGTGACAGCGCGGGCGGTTCAGCCAAGCAGGGTCGTAATCGCGAATTTCAGGCGGTGCTTCCGCTGCGCGGCAAGATTCTCAACGTCGAGCGCGCGCGGTTCGACAAGATGTTATCCAGCCAGGAAATCGGGACGTTGATCACGGCGCTCGGAACCGGGATCGGGCGCGACGAGTTCAATCCTGATAAGCTGCGGTACCACAAGATCATCATCATGACTGACGCAGACGTGGATGGCTCGCACATCCGCACGCTGCTGCTGACGTTTTTCTTCCGCCAGATGGACGAATTGATCAAGCGCGGCCATATCTTCATCGCCCAGCCGCCGCTCTACAAAGTCACGCGCGGAAAGTCCGAGCAGTATCTCAAGGACGAGCGCGCGCTCGAGGACTACCTGATTACGGCCGGTCTCGAGGATGTCGTGCTCCGGCTCGCCTCAGGCGAGGACCGCGGAGGTGCCGACCTGCGGAAACTGACCGAAGACGCGCGCGCGATCCGTGGCATCCTGGCCGGCCTGCACAGCCGCTACAATCGCAAAGTGATCGAACAGGCCGCGATAGCCGGCGTGCTCAATCCGGGCGTTACCGGCGACGCAAAAAAAGGCGCCGCGGCGGCAACCTACATTGCGAAGCGGCTCGATGCGTTGGAAGAGGAAACCGAGCGTGGCTGGAACGGTACGTTCGATGACAACGGTTTTCATTTCGAGCGCACAGTGCGCGGCGTCAAGGAAGTCGCAGTCATCGACCAGGCCCTGATCGGCTCGGCCGATGCGCGAAAACTCGACGAATTTGCGGCTTCACTGCAACAGGTCTTCCCGCGGCCGACGCCGCCGGCAATGCTACGCCGCAAGGATGAAACCATCGCGATCCACGGACCGGTTGGCCTGTTCGAGGCGCTTATTGCTGCCGGGCGCAAAGGCCTCACGCTGCAGCGTTACAAAGGCCTCGGCGAGATGAACCCCGAACAATTGTGGGAGACAACGCTCGACGTCGACGCAAGGTCGCTGCTTCAGGTCCGCATCAAGGAACTTGACGAAGCCAACGTGCTGTTCGACCAGTTGATGGGCGATCTGGTCGAGCCGCGCAGACAATTCATCCAGGATAACGCTCTGTCGGCAAGCGTCGACGTCTGATCGAGCGTCGAGGCTTTCTATCTTCCGTTGCAGATCATCTCGACGCCGTCGATCCACCTGCCCCGGCCTTCGGCCACCGATATCTCCCTGAAGTAACAGCCGCCGTAATCGCCAAAATTGCCGTAACAGCCGCCGAGGGCGCAGCCGCGCGTCCACGGCAGATAGCCGATGTAGCGAAGCTGGTTGTTGTTGAAGTAGTTCGGACCGATGAGATTGTCGCAATCGCCGCAGTAAGGAACTTGCTCGGCGACACGGATCCCGGGGCCGTAAGGCTCATTGCGACGGCAGCAGTCGCTGCCATACCACACGTTCGAGCGCCAACCCTGCCGGTATGGGTAGCGGTCCGCGGCATCGGCCGGACCCGCGAGCGAAACCGCAAAGCCGAGCGCCAGAACAGCCAATATGATCTTACCCATGAGAAACACCCTGCTCAGACATGGCTCGATCATATCCGGAACCCCGAAGGAATTTCGGGGAACATTCCGTCATAGTTACCGTCGCCGGAAATCGCCTGTCAGGACGTGAGTTTAGCGCCAATTGTCAGGCCGATTATCAATGCACCCAAGAACAGCACAATGAATATTCCGAACAACCATTTCGCGATCGTAGCGGACGCGGCTTCGACGTCGGTAAAGCCGAAAATGCCCGCGATCACGGCGATGATCAGAAAAATCAAGGCCCATTTCAGCATCTGAAACGCTCCTATTCACCAAAAACTCTTGCTGCCCCCGATAATAGGCAGGACCGCCGTCAAGTTCCGGCGCAACTGCTCTGGGGATCAGAACAGGTCCAGGTATTCCTTTTGCTCCCAGGGCGTGACATCGGCGCGCTCATCGCCGGCTTCTTTCTGAAATCGCTCGAACTCGGCAGCCTTGATGTGAATGTAGTAATCGACAAAGTCGGCACCAAAACCGGTGCGCAAGCTCTCGTCCGAACGCAGTGCAGTGAGAGCCTCGTTCAGATTCTTCGGAAGCAACACAGCGTGGGCTTCGTACGGAGTATCCGCTGATGGTCCGGGATCGAGCCTGCGCGCAATCCCATCAAGACCGGAATAGATCTGCGACGCCACATACAAATAGGGGTTTGCGGCGGGCTCGCCGACGCGGTTCTCGAGGCGTGTGGCCGGACTGCCCGGTTGCCCAATGACGCGCACCATGACGCCACGATTGTCTCGCGCCCAGATGGCACGATCAGGAGCCAGCGAGTAAGCCCGATACCGCTTGTAGCCGTTGATCGTTGGCGTGGTGAAAGCGGCAGCCGCCCGCGCATGCGCCAGCAACCCACCCAGATAGTATTTGCCGACGGTTGAGAGCGTGTCGGGGTGGTCGAATGCAAATGCGTTGCGCGTGCTTTTGCGTTCGACCAGGGACTGATGCAGATGCCAACCGCTGGACATCACATTGGGCAGCGCGGGCCGGCACATGAAGCTCGCAAGGTAACCGTGCCGGCGCGCGATCTGCTTTACTGCGGCACGGAATAAGACCATGGCGTCGGCGCTCGCGAGTCCGGCCAGCGGTCGAAAAGTGAATTCGCATTGACTGGGCCCGAGTTCGACCTAAATCGAACGAAGCGGCAGGCCAAGCCGCTCGATGCCG
>DAISKM010000226.1:2533-6156 GCA_036820945.1 Pseudolabrys sp. | reverse complement strand
GCGGAAACGAGCAACGCCGGTCAGCTCGATCAGATAACGGCCATCGCCGCTCTCGGTGAGTTGCGTGATGCGTCCGGCACATCCGATCGTGTAAAGGCGCGGTTTGTCAGTCCGGCCACCGTGAGCTGCGTCGGGCTGGATCATGCCGATAAGTCTATGGCCATCGCGCAATGCGTCGTCGATCATTGCCAGGTAGCGCGGCTCAAAAATGTTCAGCGGCATCTGCCCGCGCGGTAGAAGCAGCGCGCCCGGCAGGGGGAAGACCGGGATGACCCCGGGCATCTCGATTGGGCCTCGATATCGAGCGTTCATCGGCATCTTCGCGTCACCCCGCCACTCGGTGCCGCAAATGTGGCGCACACTTTACGAAAACAAAATCGAAGACAAACGCTTGCGTCCTTCCACGGTCGCCGAGTCGGTCGGCCCCCAGGCCTCAAAAAAATGAACGAGTTGCTTGCGGGCGCCGTCGTCGTTCCACTTGCGGTCTCGCTTGACGATTTCAAGAAGATGCTTGACCGCGTCGTCCCGCTTGCCTTTCGCATTAAGTGCAACCGCAAGGTCGAAACGGGCTTGATGATTCTGCGGATCCGCCGTCATCTTTTCCTCGAGCTCTGCCAGTGGCCCTACTGACTTGGCCTGCTCGGCAACTTCGAGGGCCGCGCGTGCGGCGGCAACGGCCGGCTCATTTCGTTTCGCTTCCGGGACGAGCGCGAGCGTCTGTTTGGCCTGTTCGAGCGCGCCGGTCTGCAAATAGGCACGCGCGAGCCCGGCGAGCGCGTTGATGTTCGTGCTGTCTTCGGCAAGCAGCTGCGCATATATTTCGGCGGCGCCAGTCGCGTTGCCCTCAGCCAGCGCGGCGTCGGCCGCTTTCAACACATCCTTTTCCTCGGCCCGTACCGCGCCCTTGGTGATCCTCTCCAGGAAAGCAGCGACCTGGCTTTCGGGCAGTGCGCCCATGAACCCATCGACCGGTTGGCCGTTTGAGAACGCAATCACGGCCGGGATGGATTGAATGCCCATCTGGCCCGGGATGGCAGGATGCTCATCGATATTCATTTTGGCGAGCTTGACCTTGCCCTTGGCCGCCTTGACGGCTTTTTCCAGGACAGGGGTGAGTTGCTTGCAGGGTCCACACCACGGCGCCCAGAAATCGACAAGGACAGGCTGACGTCTCGACTCTTCGATGACGTCTTTCATGAAGGCTTGCGTGGTCGTGTCCTTGACCACTTCGGCCGCCGTCGTTGCTCCGCCGTTTTGCAGCATGTCTTTCCTACTCAACCGGCCGCGCCCGGCCCTAGCGTCAGAGTTCCTGCCGAATTAGATGGTTATCGGCGAATGGAATGCAATCATCAAGGCATAGTCGACGCCCGCCCTGAAAGGCGCTCGATCCGGGGGGTATGCCCGGTCGACTCGAGGAATTTCACAAGGTCTTCGCGGCTTATCGAGGTGGTCATGGTGTTGACCAGCGGATGAAAATTCAGCGTCTTCTGCTCCATCATCGCGGCGTCGAGCACCACAGCAACGCGGCCCTCTGTGTCATTGATGGCACCGAAGGGGGTGACAGCCCCGGGTTCTACACCGAGCACCTCGCGCAGAAGATCGGATGACCCAAATGAAAAACGGCCGCCGGCGCCCAGCCGTCTATGCAAACCCTTGAGGTCGATATGAGCGTCCTCCAATGCAACGACCAAATAAATTGCGTATTTCTTGTCGCGCAAAAACAGATTCTTGGTATGGCCACCGGGAATTTGCCCTCGCAGAGCCCGGGATTGTTCAACGGTGAACAAAGGCGGATGCTTCACGGTCGTGTGCTTGATACCCAAGGAGTCGAGCTCGGCGAAGAGCTGTTCTGGCGTTTTCGGCATCCCGGCATTAATCCAGCGAACGCTTTGTTAATATCCGGGCAGACCCGATGGAGGTAAAGATGGTGCGCATTTGCCGGTTGCGGCCGCCCTTACTGCGTTCCTGACATTTGGTGCCGGTCCGGTTCGCGCTGTCGAAGGGCCCTGGTGTGCGTTTATCAACATCGGCGCAGGCAATGTTTATGAAGATTGCCGGTATTTGTCTTTCGAGGCGTGCCGGCCCAACGTCCTGGCCGGCAATCGCGGCTTCTGCAATGTGAACCCCCGATGGGTTGGGCCACCGCCGTGCGTGCAGGCCGGACGGCGGATCTATCGCTACTGACGAGGGCGGCGCAGTGGATTTGGGCCCCCTGCTTCGGCGCGAAAACTCTTTGAAAACCCTCCTTTGGGCTGCTAGAGGATCGGGCTTGGAGCTTTGACTGCCTGTCGCCGGTAGAGTACCGGCGGGCAAGCGGTTGAAAACGCGGGTGTAGCTCAGGGGTAGAGCACGACCTTGCCAAGGTCGGGGTCGAGGGTTCGAATCCCTTCGCCCGCTCCAATCACTCTTCCTTCACATTGGCAATGGTGCCGCCCGTCAGACGGACCAGTTCCAATGGCGTGCTGCGAAACACATGACGCGGCGAGCCGGCGGCGGCCCAGATCGGGTCGAGCGTCATCAAATCGGCATCGATGAACACCCGCGGGCGTCCGATGTGGCCGACGGGGGCCACGCCGCCGATTGCGAATCCGGTCGTGTCGCGCACCCAGCGTCCATCCGCGGCCTTCGCTTTGATGCCGAGCGCGCACGAAATTTTCTCAACATCGACGCGATTGACACCCGACGTCATGACCAGGACAACCTGTTCATCGGCGCGCAGGACGATCGATTTCGCAATCTGCGCGACGGTGCAGCCGACTGCTGCGGCCGCGTCTTGCGCCGTGCGCGTTCCGTCCGGAAAAACCTCAATCGTGTCGGGATGGCCGGCTTTCTGCAGCGCCGCGCGCACGCGCTCAACCGAATTTCCAATTTCCGTCATCAGGCTAGTATCCCGCCGCCAGTGAACCGCGGGTACGCCTGTCAGCGGCGCCCACATATCCGTTCGGCGTAATGGCGATAGAATTGACGGCAGTCAGTGGAATCGTCGGCGCCACTTTGTGACCGCGTCTTGCAAGCGCATCAAGCACGTCGGGCGCCACACCCGGCTCGACAATCACTTCATCGGGTTGCCACTGATGATGCAGGCGCGGTGCACTCACCGCCGCGTCGATCGGCATCCGGAAGTCGATGGCGTTCACGATCACCTGCAGCACCGTGGAAATGATACGGCTGCCGCCCGGAGAGCCAGTGATCAGGACCGGCTTGCCGTCCTTCAGCACGATGGTCGGAGTCATGGATGACAGCGGACGCTTGCGCGGACCGGGCAGATTGCTGCCGTAGCCTATCAAGCCGTATGCGTTTGCCGTACCGGGCTTGGCAGTAAAATCGTCGAGCTCGTTATTGAGGAGCACCCCAGTGCCCTCAGCCACGAGGCCGACGCCGTAGGAAAAATTGAGCGTGTAGGTGTTCGATACGGCGTTGCCGTCACGATCGATCACCGAGAAATGCGTGGTGTTGTCGCCTTCGCGGCCGGCCGGATTGCCGGCGCGGATCTGTTTCGAAGGCATGGCGCGATTGCGATCGATGGCCGCGCGCCAGCGCGCGGCGTAGTCCTTTGAAGTGAGCTTCTTCACCGGCACGTCCACGAAATCCGGATCGCCGAGAAAGACCGCGCGATCGGCGTA
>DAISKM010000226.1:0-2523 GCA_036820945.1 Pseudolabrys sp. | reverse complement strand
TGCCCGAGCCGGCGCAGCGTCACGGGGTCGAGCCGCAGCAGAGCCCCGGACCGCGCAGCGAGCCGGCATATTTTTTCGACAACAGGCCCCTGAGCGGAATTTTCACGGCATCCGGATCGCCAAGGAACGCTGCGCGGTCCGCGTAGGCGCGCTTCATCGCTTCTATCATCAGGTGCAGGGATTGAGCGCTGCCAGCGCCGAGCGCAGCCACGTCGTAGCCTTCGAGAATGTTCAGCATCTCGATCAGGTGAACGCCGCCGGAGGAGGGCGGCGGCATCGATACGATGTCGTAGCCGCGATAGCTGCCCCGCAGCGGCGTGCGCACGATCGCGCGGTAATTTTTCAGGTCCTCGGTCGTCATGATGCCGCCGGCCTTTCGTACGGCAGCGGCGATTTTTTCCGCGACAGCACCTTCGTAGAATCCCTTTGGTCCCTGGCTCACGATGGCGCGCAGCGTGATGGCAAGATCAGGTTGCAGCAGGTCCTGGCCGGGCATGAGCACATGGCCGTCGCTGTTGAGAAAGACCGGCGCGCTCGAAGGCCAGCGCGAGATCCGCGCCTGTGCCGCCGGCAGGGTGTCCGCGATGTCATCGACGATGTCGACGCCATTGCGCGCAAGCGTAATCGCCGGCGCGATCAACTCAGCGAACGACAACTTGCCCGAACCATATTTTTCATGTGCGAGAGCGAGGCCCGCCACCGTGCCCGGCACGCCGATCGACAACGCGGAGTCGCGCGATTTTTTTGGATCGGCTTCGCCGCTGGCGTCCAGAAACATCGTCTCGGTGGCGGCTGCCGGCGCGGTCTCGCGATAGTCGATGGCCACATCCTGACCGGTTTTGCCAAGATGAATCAGCATGAAGCCGCCACCACCGATATTGCCGGCGCGCGGATAGGTGACCGCGAGCGCAAATCCAACGGCGACGGCGGCGTCGACGGCATTGCCCCCGCGCTCCAGAATTTCGACGCCAATACGGGCGGCGCGCTGCTCTTGCGCCACAACCATGCCATTGCGGGCGACGAAGGTCTGCGCCGGCGCGATCGTCGGCGCACGGCTAACCGCCGCAAACTGCGCAGATGCCGGCATCGTGCCGATTGACAACGCGAGAAAGAGTGCGGCGCTATGGATGATGCGGACCATAACTTAATGGCGATGCCCTATAAAATTGGGATGCGCGGGACAAGCCCGCGCATGACTGGGGAAATGCTACCGCGCCTGCCCGTGATAATCCACATTGGGCCGCATATCGGTGGCCGATGCCACGCGGTTCGACATATTGAAGAACCCGGCCACTGCAGAAATATCCCAGATATCCCGGTCGGAGAATCCGACGCGCCGTAGACGCTCGCGGTCGCCCTCCTCGATGGTCCAGGGCGAGGCCGTGAGCTTGACTGCGAAGTCGAGCATGGCGCGCTGACGCTTGTTCAATCGGGCGACGCGATAATTCATGACCAGGTACTCGCCGAGCAGCGGGTTTCCGGAATAGTGACGCACCGCCGCGCCATGCGCGACAAGGCAGTAGTAGCAGCGATTCTGCGACGACACTGCCACCGCTATCATCTCGCGTTCGAGCTTGGACACGCCCGATTCCCCAAGCATCAGGTTGTTGTACATCGCGACGAATGGCTCCAGCTTTGCCATGTCGAAGGCGTAAGCGAGGAGGACATTCGGCACAAAGCCCAGCTTGTCCTGACATTTCTTGAAATAGGCGGCCATCGCGGGAGACAGTTTCGCTGCTTCGAGATTAAGCGCAATAACCGGAACATCGTCCGCCACTGCGGCCGGTGGCTTGGTCAGGATCGATTTCACGGCCGGCTTTCCCGGCGGTGCTTTCGCGGATGCTTTTCCGCCTTTGATGGCCCGCAAAACCGGCTTTCCCGATGCGGCCGCCTTGCTGACGGCTTTGGCTGATTTATCGGCCATTGGCATTTCCCGTCCTTCTGAATTTCAAGATTAGTCCACCGCCAGACTACAATGTTCCGGTCAATCGCGATACGATCTGGCGAACGGATTCCATCTTTAAGTTCATGCAGTTAATCTCTGCGCACTCACTGTTTTGCGCCCGTCAACGGTATGTCACCAAATGATGGGTTGCTCTTGATGCGATTGAGATGAACTCTTCAGTTGCCGTGATTGATCCTTAAAGAGCGACGAGGTTCCATGGTCGCCGAGCTTCCCGCCCGTGAGGAAGAAAGCGCAGCGCGCGCCGTGATCGACAAGGCGGGCGCCGTGCTGGCCCGCCGCCGCCTCGACATCCCGCGCACGTTTGTCGCGCAGCTTTACGGCCGGTCCGTGCCCGAAGACGTACTGCGCTATGGCGCCGAAGATCTCGCTGCGCTCGCCGAACGCGCATATGACTTTATGGCCCAACGGACTCCAGGCGCGCCAAAAATACGTTGCGAAACCGTGCCGCTCACGGCCTCCGGCGGTCGCAAGGCAATTTCGGTGGTCGAGATTGTCAACGATGACATGCCCTTCCTGGTCGATTCGGTAACGGGTGAGGTTGCGGAGCGCCATTTCGA
>DAISKM010000225.1:0-6210 GCA_036820945.1 Pseudolabrys sp. | reverse complement strand
ATCGACGGCCCGGCAAGCTGTCGGGCGGCGAACGCCAGCGTGTCGCGGTCGGCCGAGCCTTGCTGATGCGCCCGCGGCTCCTGCTGCTCGATGAGCCACTTGCCTCGCTCGACGTCGCGCGGAAGCGTGACATTCTCCCCTATCTTGAACGCCTGCGCGATGACGGCCAGGTGCCGATGATCTATGTCAGCCACAACCCCGCCGAGGTCAAACGCATTGCCAGCCGCGTGGTGTCCCTCGACGCCGGAAATGTTGTCGCAACGGGGGGACCCGAACTGCTCGACGCAGCCCATATCGATATGCTTGCCTAGGGCATGTTTCCCCCGCAGCGAATCGTCTGCCTGACCGAGGAAACCGTCGAGACGCTTTATCTGCTCGGCGAGGAGGACCGCATTGTCGGGGTGTCAGGCTATGCCGTGCGGCCTCCCCAGGTTCGGCGCGAGAAGCCGCGGGTCTCGGCGTTCATCTCGGCCGATATTCCGAAGATTCTCGCGCTCACTCCCGACCTTGTTCTCACCTTTTCCGATCTGCAGGCCGACATCGTCGCTGACCTGATCCGCAATAATGTGGCCGTTCACGCCTTCAATCAGCGTGACGTCGCTGGCATCTTCGACATGATCCGCGTGCTTGGTGCATTGGTCGGCGCGAGCGACAAAGCCGAGGCGCTGGCGCGCTCGCTTGCCACGCGAGTTGATGCCGTGCATGAACGCGCACTCAGGCTGCCGCGCCGGCCGCGCGTCTATTTTGAAGAGTGGGACGAACCCATGATCTCTGGCATAGCCTGGGTATCGGAACTGATCGAGGCTGCCGGCGGAATCGACGTGTTCCCCCAGCTTGCCGAGCGCAAGAATGCCAAGGATCGCATCGTATCTGCCGATGCCGTGATCGCCGCGCGCCCCGATATCATCGTTGGGTCCTGGTGCGGAAAGAAATTCGTTCCTGCCAAGGTTGCAGCGCGTCCCGGTTTTGCCGATGTCCCCGCCGTCGGCGGTGGCTGGCTGCGCGAGATCAAATCAACCCTCATTCTTCAGCCGGGCCCCGCCGCGCTTACCGAGGGGCTCGATCAGCTGGCGCAAATCGTTTCCGAATGGGTCGAACAACATGCGGCCTAGGCCGGTGAATCTTGCGAGGGGTGGTAGGAAGCGCGCACCCCGCCGTGCTATGAAGTGAGTGAACTCACGCAACCCGGATGACTGAAATGCAGCTGAACAAGACTCGAAGCGACATTTGGATGGACTTGCTGCTGGTGGCATTCCTGATTGGCCTGAACGTGGCGACCCGCCTGTTGCCCCACGCGCCGGGCGTCTTGCCGGTGGCAGCCAGTGGCCTGTTTGCCGCGCGAGTCCTGCGCATCCCTGCATTGGCCCTGGTCGTGCCTTTGCTGGGCATGGCGCTGAGCGACATGGCCCTACCGGGCGAGGATTGGCGCATCGCGCTCGTAGGCTTTGTTGCCATCTCGATCCCGGCGCTCGCCGGAATTTTCACAAGGCGCTGGCACGGTGCTTTGCCGGTCGCCGCTACGATGGTGGCGTGCTCGCTCCTGTTCTTCCTGCTGTCCAATGGCGCCGTCTGGGCATTCAGCGGCATGTACCCGCTCACATGGCAAGGCCTGACGCAATGCTACATCGCGGCTCTGCCATTCCTCGAAAAGACCGTGCTTGGCGATCTCTTCTGGACGGCGGTCCTTTTCGGCGGCGCTTGGTTGGTGCAGCACAGGTCGTCCGTGTCGCGGCGCGCTCTCTAGCCGAAGTACGCCTGCGCGCGTTTCCACAGCGCTTTGGCGCGCCCGGCAACATCGGTTGGCGTTTCCGGCTCGGCAAGCCGCAGGCCCACCGTCGCGACCGTGCCGCTATCGACCTTGTGCGCCAGCAATGCGATCGGACCAAGCGCGACAATGTCGCCAACTTTCGGGCGGCGCCTGAGTTGTTCGCTAAAATAATCAGCGAGGGTTACATCGGTGTGATCCGCAGCGACCTGCAGCCCATAGATTTCCGCTAGCGCTCCCAGTGTCGCAGTCCCAGGCACGAAGAAATCGCCGAGCAGCCGCGGATCGGGCAATGCCGGCGGCGGCATCCTGACGAAAAAACGATCGAGTGCCTGAGCCTTTTCCGGCGGCGCGAGAAGATAAATGTAGTCGCCCTCGCGCACGGGTTCCGCTTCAGCAGGCGTAAGAATCTCCTCGTTCCGAATAACCAGGGTCGGTCGCGCCCAGTTCGGGATCAGTCCGCGCCGCAGGAACGGGCTATTGGCAGGCACGGGATAGCCTACGATCTCGCGCGCGAGCTGGCCCGGCAGATCAAGCTCGACTCTGCGCGGAATGATATCGGCGCGCGTGAAGGCAATGTCGAGTCTGCGGGCGGCCACCGCCACCGACCAGCCTTGCACCAGCAGTGACAACAGCACGACCACAAACGCAACGTCGAAGTAGATGTGCGCGCCCGGGATGCCGACCAGCAGCGGAATCGAAGCAAGGAAGATGCCGACTGCGCCACGGAGTCCGACCCATGATATAAAGATTTTCTCGTTCAGATGAAATTTGAACGGCGCGAGGCACAAAAACACTGCCGCAGGACGCGCGAAGAACATAAGCGCAAGCGCCACCGCAATGGCGCCGAACAAAGTTTCAGTGAGGCGATGCGGCCACGCCAGCAAACCGAGCAGAACAAACATCACGATTTGCGCAAGCCATGTGACGGCATCGAGGAATACGACGACCGAATTATGCGCACGCGTCTGGTTGTTGCCGACCACCAGGCCAGCAAGATAAACGGCCAAAAATCCCGACGCATACACCGCATTTGCGAAAGCGAAGACAACGAGCGCGCTGACCGCCACAAATGGCGCGTGCAGGCCCTGCGCCAACGCCACCCGATTAAGAACCAAAGTGATGATTTGACCGCCAGCAAAGCCGATAATGAAGCCAAGAACGGCCTCACGCACGAAGCTCATCAGGCCATGCGACCAACTTTGCCCGCCAAGCAACAATATCTCGACCAGGATAAGCGCGAGAAAGATTGCAAACGGATCGTTGGTGCCCGACTCGACTTCGAGTACGGCACGCACCCTCGGCCGCAGTCGCAGACCCCTGGCGTTGATCAAAAAGAATACCGCCGCCGCGTCGGTCGACGCCACGACAGCCCCGATCAGCATGGCCTCGATCCATCCGATGCCGAGCGCAAATTTTGCCACCGGAGCAGTCAGCAGCGTGGTGATCAGCACCCCTACGGTCGACAGCATGACCGCCGGCCACAGTACGTTCCGCAAACTGGCAAAACGGGTACGCAGGCCGCCGTCGAAGAGAATCAATGCAAGCGCGATCGAGCCGACCGTGTAGGCAGCGCCCACATCGTCAAACTTGATACCCCCGGGGCCGCCTTCGCCGGCGAGCATCCCCAAGAGCAGAAAGACCAGCAGCAGGGGTGCGCCAAAACGCAGCGCGATAAGGCTCGACAGGATGCCGGTGAGAACCAGCAGACTGCCCAACAGTATCGCGAGGCTGACCGCGTCAAGCGAACTCATTGCGTCACTCTCCTTGCGCTATAGGAGGGTTTCGCGAGCGCAAGAGCAACCGGAAAGGTTGCCGCTGCTCAGTCGCCGATCAAAATGCCACCTTGTCGCCGCCCTTGAGCGAGAGGATTTCGCGCGCCTCGTCCGAGGTCGCGATGTCAAGGCCGAGCCCTTCCAGGATCTTTCGCACCTGGGTGACCTGCTGGGCGTTTGATTCAGCCAGCTTGCCCGCGCCTATCCAGAGCGAATCCTCCATGCCGACCCGAACGTTGCCGCCTATCGCAGCGGCAATGGCCGCAACCCGCATCTGGTTGGCGCCTGCGCCGAGCACCGACCAATGATAGTTGTCGCCAAGCAGACGATCGGCCGTGCGCTTCATCATCATCACATCCTCGGGGTGCGGGCCGATCCCGCCGAGAATGCCGAACACGGATTGCACAAATAGCGGCGGCTTCACCAGGCCGCGGTCGAGAAAGTGTCGCAGCGTATAGAGATGCCCGATGTCGTAACACTCGATTTCGAAGCGGGTGCCGTTGCCCGCACACGTGGTCAGAATGTATTCGATGTCGGCGAAAGTGTTCTTGAACATGCCCTTCTTCGAATTTTCGAGATAAGGTTCTTCCCAGTCGTATTTGAACTTGCCCTTGTAGCGCGGAATCATCGGATACAAGCCGAAATTCATCGTACCCATGTTCAGCGAAGCAACTTCTGGCTTGAAGGTTGCAGCCGGCCGCACGCGCTCTTCTGCAGTCATTGTGGGCGCGCCGCCAGTGGTGATGTTCACCACTACGTTGGAACGCTGTTTGATCACCTTGAGGAACGGAGCAAAAGCCTCCGGCGTCTGGTCCGGGCGGCCATCCTGCGGATTGCGTGCATGGAGATGCACGATCGCCGCCCCTGCCTCAGCTGCCCCGATGGCGGCATCTGCGATTTCCTGCGCCGTCACCGGAAGATGCGGTGACATCGACGGCGTGTGGATCGAGCCGGTAACAGCACAGGTGATAATGACTTTGCGCGACTTCGCCATGACCTTTCCATCCAATGAAGTGAGGGTTGCTGATTGGCAAATGGACTTCGCCATCGATCCTAGAGTATCAGCCATAGCGAAGTCACCCTGCTCGGTTTGAACTTTGAAACGTCATGGCCCCACCCGAGAAAGTGCATAGGCCGACAATGATCATCGGCATCGTCTGCGGCACGCTGGCAGCGCTTGCGTGGGCGGCAGGCTTTGTGGTCGCAAAGCACGGAATCGAGATCGGCTTTTCACCGGCGGATCTTGCGTTTCATCGCTTCTTCTGGTCTGGCCTGCTTGTGCTGCCGCTGATCGTGCGTGACGGCTTGCGTGATCTTGGCGGCATCGGCTGGGGACGTGGGCTCGTCATGAGCATCCTGTCCGGCCCGCCGCAGTCGCTGCTCGCCTATAGCGGCTTCATACTGGTGCCGCTCGGTCACGGCACCACGATCCAGCCGGCTTGCGCGGCGCTGTCGGGCCTGGTCCTCGCCTCAGTAGTGCTTCACGAAAAGGCAACCGTTCAACGCATCATCGGCGGGGCGATCATCATTGCCGGGCTGCTGATGTTCGGCGGCGAGTCGCTTGCAACAATTGGCAGGTCTGGCGTAGGCGGCGATCTGCTGTTCGCCAGCGCAGGCTTGTTCTGGGCGACATTCGGCACACTGTTGCGCCTCTGGAATGTGCCTGGCACGCGGGCGGTGAGTGCGGTTTGGGCCGTTTCCGTACTGGTGTTCGCGCCGATTTACCTGTTCCTGTACGGGCTGAGTGCACTCGAACGGCACAGTCTATTTGAAAATCTCCTGCAGGCCGTCGTGCAAGGCGGCCTCGCCGGATCGTTGCCTATCTACCTCTTTGCCCACGCCGTGATCGCGCTCGGCGGTGGCCGTGCCGCAACATTCCCGGCATTGGTGCCGGTATTCGGTGTCGTGATCGGTTTCCTTGCGCTTGGCGTTGTGCCGAGCCTGGCGCAATTTGTCGGAATGCTGGTCGTTCTGGTCGGATTCCAGTTCGCGCTGCGGCGTTGAATGTCCGCTAGTCTTCCGGTCCCGCATATTTCCCGGCGGTTTCCGGGAACATGTTCTTGATGATCTTCAATTTGGAGATATCGGCGGTCGCGTCCATGTGCAGGAAGATCACTGCGTCGCGCAGCACCTTTTCTATGCCGAAGTCCAGCATGATCCCGTTGCCGCCATGCAGCTCGACGGCGTGCTGCGCCACTTTCATGATCTCTTCAGAGGCGAACATTTTTGCCATATTGACGAGAACCTCGGCATCTGGCGCATTATCGTCTACGGCCTGAGATGCGCGATTGAGCAAGGCCCGGACTGCCTCAATGCGCGTCGCCATATCGGCGAGCCGAAGGGCCACCGCCTGATGCTTGATCAGGATGCGGCCACCCTGCACGTAGTTCTGCACGTAGTCAGCCGTGGCCTCGAATGCGCGCACTCCCACGCCGAGATTTTTCGCAGCCTGGATAATTTTCCCAGGGCGGAAATAGACGCCGGCGGAGCCCAGCGCGGAATTTTCCACCAGCAGGTGATCGTCGGGAACGAACATGTCCTCGAACACCATCTCGCCATTGTTCATAAAACGACAGCCGAGCGTTTCGTTGCAGCGCGCCACTGAAAAGCCTTTGGTCTCGCGTGGCACCAGAAACGATGAGGTGCCCTGCAACATGCCGACTTTTGGGT
>DAISKM010000224.1:0-6212 GCA_036820945.1 Pseudolabrys sp. | reverse complement strand
GTTGCATCGAGGCTCGTCATGGCGTCTGCCGGCAGTCGCACGACAAATGTCGAGCCCCTAGCTGGTTCGCTCGTGACGGTAACGTCGCCGCCCATCGTGCGACACAGCCTGCGCGTGATCGCTAGACCCAAACCCGTTCCGCCGTAACGGCGCGCAGTCGATTGGTCGCCCTGCATGAACTCTTCGAAAAGCTTGTCCAGTTGTCCCGGGGTCATGCCGATCCCCGTGTCGGACACGACAAAATCAAGCCATTCCCGTCCATCCGCCGATACGGGAGCTACCGACAGCGTAACGTTGCCATTCTTGGTGAATTTGCACGCGTTACTCAGAAGGTTGAGGAGAATTTGACGCAGGCGCAGTGCGTCGACGTAAAGAGGGTCAACATCGCTTGGACACTGCACGACGAGATTGTTTTTATTCTGCTCTGCAAGGGAGCGCGTCGTTCCTATGACCTCGTCGAGCAGGCGAGGAATGTTCACCAGTTCTGGGTTGAGTTCAAGCTTGCCGGCCTCGATCTTCGACAGGTCGAGCACCTGATTGATGAGCTCCAGAAGATGCTTGCCGGCGCGGTGGACGCGTCGCAATGGCTCCAGTGCCTTTTCGGTACCGAAGCGTGCGGCATTGCTCACCATCATCTCGGTCAAGCCGATAATGGCGTTGAGCGGCGTGCGAAGCTCGTGGCTCATGTTAGCGAGAAACGCCGATTTCGCGCGATTGGCGGTTTCGGCTTGTCGCATGGCTTCTTCGAGCTCTTCCTGGCGCTGCTTGAGCTCCGAAATATCGGTGTAGACAACGACAGTGCTTCCGTCCGGGGTGCGCTGCTCGCTCACGCGCGCCCAGATCGCCCCATGGTGATACTCGACAATACCTTCAGGCTTGCTGTGCCGTCGCAATCGCTCGGTAATCCATGCCTGCGGCGGAAGGCTTCCGATGTCGAGTACGCCGCGCTCCACACCGACCTCGAGAATTTTTGAGAACGGCGTTCCCGGCTGAGCCACGTCAGCGAGTTTGGGATAGAGCTCGCGAAACCGACTGTTGCACAAGACGAGACGATCATCGGGATCGAACAGCACAAAGCCGTCAGAGATCGTTTCGATTGCGGTTTGAATCATACGGCGCTGTTCGTCCCTGTGCGCCGACAGTTTTGTCCGTTCGATGATGCTCCCCCGAAAGAGCTCGAGGGTACGAGCCATCGCGCCGATTTCGTCCGGCGCCGGCTTGGGAATAGAGGTGTCAAGATTACCGGCCGTAATTCCGGCCATCGCCGCGACCACTTCGTCGAGAGGCCTCGAGATCGAGCGCAGCACGACGAGGGTTGCTGCTAATCCCAAGAGAATGGCAAGGGTCACGGCAATGGCGGCGATCAGCCGCGTTCGGGCGACGTCGGCCTGTAACAAGGCGCGCGCTTGCGCGGCCTCGCGGTTAAGTTCAGTCACGAAATTCGTGAGCCGTGTATCGATCGCGATGCTGTGCTGACGCGCCGAGGCAAGAAACGTATTGCCGATCACGCGCTGGTCGGCTGTGTACTCTGCGACAGCCTGGGTGGCGTCGTGTTCGAACTGCTCCAGTTCCTGCTTGATCGTGGCGGCGACCTCGGGCCGGCCGCGTGCCAGCTCATCGAGCTTGGCCAACAGCCGCTCCTTGGCTGCCTTCGCGTTCAGTTCGGACAGGCGCAAAAGGCTGACCGCGAGATCGGTCAGCCAGTAGCGGTATTCGCCGAAGGCGGTGCGGGTCTGATTGGCGAGCTGACTAAGTTCCGCAAGTTGAGCAGTCTCCGCGACCGCGCGTGAGTTCGCGGCCAGCTGTGCTGTCGTGTACAGCGTCATCCCCGCCAGGATCGCAATCAGAATCGCACTGACGACAAGTACCCGGGTCTTGATGCTTAGCCGTCGCAGCATCATTGTCATCGCGGATGCTCAACGATAGAGGCTTATGCTGATCACTCCTCCGAGGTCGCCCTCGTTGCCACCTTCTTTGGGATAGCCTGTCACGTCGATGTCGCCCTTGGGGCCGCCATGACATGACAGACATGAGGCCGCATAATATTCCGGCACAGCTACGCGAAAGGCCTGCCGGCCCTTGCTTTCCGCGATGGCCGAGAATTCCTTGCCCTTGGGCCAACTCGTCTGCAAAAACTTCTCCGTGATGACCTTCTGTTCCCACGGGTCGGCCCGTGCCTTGAGATTGCGGATGCGATCGGAGGGCGCAGTGACCTTCACATCGGCCTCCTGACCAGCGCGCCGGCTGAAAGCCTCATTCACTAGCCGTCCAAACGTCGCGGGAATAAACGCCTTGAAACCGAGGCCTTTCTTGTTGATCGTTTGCTGGTTCGCATCCACCACCTCGACGATCGAATCCATTTGCGCACGCAACAGACGGCCCTGCTTGGTGGATGTGCCGATGCTGGACAGATCGACTCCGGTCTTTTCCTTATACGCGCCTGCGGCTTCGGCGAGCACTTTCGCACCGGTGAAGCCCTTTTCTCCAACATCCGGATTGTTGATTTGATTTTGATGTCGCGACACGACCGTTCGCGCCACCTGCAGCAAGGTGGAGAGGCTTTCAGCGACCACGACGTCGTCGTTGCTTGGCTGACCGTGCAGCGGTTGCGGCCCATAACTGCAAAACGCAAAAGCAGTCAGCGCAATCGCGAAAATTCCAGTCACCGAACGGAAGCGCAACAGAGGCATCATCGTTCCTCCTACATCGATTGGTGACGATCAAGCGCGGATGGCGTGCCACCACAGATCAGGGGCGGCGTTTGACGAAAAATGCCTCCATCACGCGTTCTTCTTTTGTTGGAATTGTTTTCGGGCCGTCGAGAATAAAGTCGCCGCGTAAAGCTTTCGCCGTTGAAGCAGAACTCAGTACGTGGTTGGGCTGGCTTGCCGCTTCCATCCGGGCCGCGATGTTGACGGTGTCTCCCCAGACATCGTAGGTGAACTTCCGAGTACCAATAACGCCCGCCATGACCGGGCCCGAATGCAGCCCGACCCGGATTGAAAACGGTTCCGGCAGGCGCAAGGGTAACTGTCGTACTGAATCGATCATTTCGAGAGCCAGTTCAGCCGCCATCTGCGGATGATTGCTGCTGGGTCGAGGAATCCCCGCAACAGCCATATAGTTATCGCCACTCGTTTTGATTTTCTCGACCCCGTAAGAGTCAGCCAAGCGGTCGAATTCGCTGAACAGCTGATTCAGGCACTCGATAATTTCGTAGGCCTTCATCCGCGCCGTAATTTTTCCGAATCCGACGATATCGGCGAAGAGCACGGTGGCATCGTCGTAGTGATCGGCAATATTGGTCTCGCCGCTTCGAAGCCGGAAAGCAATCTCAGCAGGAAGAATATTTCGCAACAGTGTTTCGGAATGTCCTTTTTGCTTTTCGACTCTCGAGAGATAATCGGCTTCCATAGCTCGCAAGGAATTCCGCCGAAGTGCAGACCCGATGCGTGCGCGCAGGATGTTCGGATTGAACGGTTTCGGCAGATAATCGTCTGCGCCAAGCTCAATGCATTTCGATATTTTTTCCGTATCTGTATCGGCGCTGATCATCACGACAGGGATATCTCTTGTATCCGCCTTGCTCCTGATCAATCGCAACACTTCATCGCCATTCAAATCCGGCATCATCATATCGAGTAGAACGAGGCTGAATTTTTCATTCTCGATCATCCTCACCGCTTCGTTGCCGCCGGATGCGCTTGCTATTCGTTCAAAGCCGTCCGCTTCGAGGAGGGTTTGCAGCGTGTACCGATTGTCCTCATTGTCATCGACAATGAGGATCGCGGGCCGATCCAATTTCATAGCGGCCTCAGGCTGGGAACGATATCTGAGCGACTGCACAGGAGCGTAACCGGGTACCTATCCAGTAAAACCAATTTATCACATCATTGATGTGAGCCGCCGACTATTTACAAACACGTGTTCAAAACAGTTCCATAGCCTTTCGGCATGGTCATGTGCCTCAGATAAATTTTTCAGAACAGCGGATAAATTTTCAGGAACTCGTTTGAGAGCATCGATACTTTTGTCGACTGCTCATCGCGGGACGAGATCACACGTCCAGTAACTCCGCGCTCGCGAACTCCGCTTTTTCCTGAATAAATTCGAAGCGTGCCTCGGCCTTTGTGCCCATCAGGCGCTCAACCGCTCGAGCGGTCGGCTTTACCTCTTTGTCGGCCAGCATGACGCGCAGGAGCGTACGCTTGGCCGGATCCATGGTGGTTTCCTTCAACTGGGCTGCCATCATCTCGCCGAGTCCCTTGAAGCGGCTGACTTCCACCTTGGCATTGGCATGGAATTCCTTCTTGAGCAGCGCTTCCCGGTGCTTGTCGTCGCGGGCATAGACGATCTTGCCGCCATGCGTGAGCCGATAGAGCGGCGGCACCGCAAGGTAGAGCTTTCCGCCTTCGATCAGCTTTGGCATCTGACGGTAGAAGAAAGTAATCAGCAGCGAAGCGATATGCGCGCCATCCACATCGGCGTCGGTCATCACGATGACCTTCTCGTAGCGCAGGTCCTTCTCATGATAGTGCGAGCCCGTGCCACAACCGAGGGCCTGGATCAGATCGGCAAGCTGCGCATTCTGTGCGAGCTTGTCCTTGCCGGCCGAGGCGACGTTCAGGATCTTTCCGCGCAGTGGCAGCACAGCCTGCGTGCGGCGGTCGCGCGCCTGCTTGGCAGAGCCGCCGGCGCTGTCGCCTTCCACAATGAAGATTTCTGAACCTTCCGATGCCGATGACGTGCAATCGGCGAGCTTTCCGGGCAGGCGCAATTTGCGCACCGCCGTCTTGCGCGCGATATCTTTCTCCTGCCGGCGGCGAATTCGTTCTTCGGCGCGTTCGACGACGAAATCGAGCAGCTTGTTGGCCTGCATCGGGTTCCCGGCAAGCCAGTGGTCGAATGGATCCTTGATCGCCTGTTCGACGATGCGCTGCGCCTCGGCGGTAGCTAGCCGGTCCTTGGTCTGACCCTGGAATTCCGGCTCACGCACGAACACGGACAGCATGCAGCCGGCACCGGTCATGACATCGTCGCTGGTGACGGGGGCAGCACGCTTTTCCTGGCCGACGCGCTCGGCGTGATCTTTCAGTCCGCGCAGCAGCGCTGAGCGCAAACCGGACTCATGCGTGCCGCCATCCGGCGTCGGAATCGTATTGCAGTAAGAGTTGAGGAACCCATCTGTATCAGCGGTCCAGGCCACGGCACATTCCACTGCGCCGTGGCGACCAGTCTTGCCCGCTGAGCCCGTGAAGATATCCGGATGCACCAGCGTCGCTGAGGTCAGATTGGCGGCAAGGTAATCTTTCAATCCATCGGCAAAATGGAACGTGGCTTTCTCAGGGACGTCTTCAACGCCCTTGAGCAGCGCCTTGTCGCAATGCCAACGGATCTCAACGCCGCCGTAAAGGTAGGCTTTCGAGCGCGCCATCTTGAATACGCGCTCGGGCTTGAATGCCGCTTTCGCTCCAAAGATCTCCGGATCAGGCTTGAAGCGCACGCGGGTGCCGCGCCGGTTGGGCGCGCGTCCGGCTTTTTCCAGTTTCCCTTTTGGCTTCCCCCGCTCGAAAGCCATGCGATAGAGCTGCTGCTCGCGCGCTACCTCGACCTCCATCCGCTCCGAGAGAGCGTTGGCGACAGAAACGCCGACCCCGTGCAGGCCGCCGGAAGTCTCATAGACTTTCGAGTCGAACTTCCCGCCCGCGTGGAGCATGCACATGATAACTTCCAGCGCAGACTTGTTCTTGAATTTTGGATGGGGATCGACGGGGATGCCGCGCCCATTGTCGGTTACGCTGACGAAGCCGTTTGCTTCCATTTCGACTTCGATCCAGTCGGCGTGGCCGGCCAATGCCTCGTCCATGGCATTGTCGATGACTTCGGCAAACAGGTGATGCAGCGCCTTTTCATCGGTGCCGCCGATGTACATCCCGGGCCGCCGGCGAACGGGCTCCAGTCCCTCAAGGACCTCAATATGCTTGGCGGTATATCCGGCTTCCGCGCCTGATCCCCGCGCGGTCGGCTTTGTGCGTGCGCCTTTGCCGCGGCCCCGTGCGGACGACCTTCCGGCGGGGGACAGATCAAAAAGATCGGGGTGCTTTGCGGGTTTTTTCCTGGTCGCTGTCTTGGCCATTGCAGCCTTCAATTAATGTCACGGCGAATCGGTTGCCACTATGCCATGGCTTTTCGAGCACAAAACCTGCGCTACA
>DAISKM010000223.1:5678-6213 GCA_036820945.1 Pseudolabrys sp. | reverse complement strand
CCCTGCCATTGCTCGCACGCGCTGACGAGTTGATCGAGTAGGCGCGCAAATGTCCCCGCTATTGGCCCTTAGCGGACATCAGTGAATGCGCTGCACCGTCCGCTTTCGGGGGGTAAGCGGACATGGTTTTGTGCGAAAATTTCTTACCCAGCCAGGGGGCAACAAAAAAATAAAGGGGCTCCTGGCGTGCCGAGCGCCCCGAGCCTTCGCGTTAGAACCCTGAGGTTTCGGAGGGGCCGGAAATAATCTTCTTCGCCTAAATGCGGTGTGTTGTGGCCATGTCCGCTTTATCCCCTGAAAGCGGACATGTGCGGTGCAACTAGGGATGTCTGCTTTGGGCCAATAGCGGACATGGCGCCTCTTATTCGATCACTTCGTCAGCGCGCCCGATTAGGGTGTTTGGAACGGTGAGGCCTAGTGCCTTTGCGGTTTTGAGATTGATCGCCAGTTCGTATTTGGTCGGCGCTTGTACCGGCAGGTCGGCCGGCTTCTCGCCCTTGAGGATCCGATCAACGTAACCAGCCGCTCGGCGATA
>DAISKM010000223.1:391-5668 GCA_036820945.1 Pseudolabrys sp. | reverse complement strand
CGGCTATACTGGTCGACAAAATCAGGTCCATAAGCGATCAGGCCGCCCTCGGCGACGAAGGCGCGCTCGAAGTGGATTGTGGGCAACCTGTGGCGAGCCGCAAGCGTGGCAATGAGACCCCGGTGTACAACCGCCAGGGGGCTCGCTGTCACGATCAGCCCACCACCCGAACTGGTTGCAAACGCCATGATGGCTTGCGCAAAGGTCGTGAGCGGCCATGCTGCCGCGCCACCAATAAGGGTGATGAACTCGCGCCGCCTCATTGCCGGCCC
Source organism: Pseudolabrys sp. (assembly GCA_036820945.1). Lineage (GTDB taxonomy): Bacteria > Pseudomonadota > Alphaproteobacteria > Rhizobiales > Xanthobacteraceae > Pseudolabrys. The sequence continues at coordinate 5,396 of DAISKM010000223.1, read as the reverse complement.
CCGAGGTCGCAATACAGCTTATCGTATCAACTCAAAGTAGCACTCTGGAAGGGGCCAACTGCGGAAACGAAGAATGTCCGCTTTGGGTCAGAAGCGGACATGTGCGCCGCAAAAAGCGATGTCCGTTTTACCCCCAATAGCGACCGTGAAAGCGGACCTCCCGCGAATGAGACATCAGTTGTAGAGAACGGTAGCCGATCCACTGAGGTTCTAATTTGAATATTCCCAGAAATCGTCTGGAATAGAGCTTCCCATAGCAGCCCGCATGGCATCCCGAAAAAGTTTCGCTGCGGGCATTGGACGAAAAGCTATTGTGCGATCGACGATGAGTCCCTCGTCGTTTTCTTCGATAACATCGAAACTTTCCAGCTCGTGACCCTGAATTTTTCCCTTCCATCTCAGAAGCGTTCTTCGGTCGTCCAGCTTCCACTCACCCGTATAGGAACCTTCTCGTAGCGTGGTCGAGGTCGCGAAGATCTTTGCAACTACCGCACGACCTTCGATGGTCCGTATCAACACTGGGCTGTGAAAAACAACATTTGGAGCGAGAAGCTTTTCGTAGTCAGCTACAGTTGCGTGGCCTGACTCACGAAGTTTTCGAATTGCATGCATGATGGATAACTGCCGAGTCTGATTGCGACAAACGTTTGTCGCGGGCCACGTGGGCCGCGCGGCAAACGGCGGCGCAAAAACTGTTTTACAACGCCGCAGGATGATACAGGAAAATACGGGTCAATACGGAGTTGGCTTGTAAAACACTTTGTCAGAAAAATCAGAGCGATAGGTCAAAACAGACCGAATGTCCGCTTATGACCCAAAGCGGACACTGAGACATTCCTTAGCGAGCCTTGTTTGAACCGCTATGGCGGCGGTCTACTGAATTCTTTTTTCCTGGAATCGGAAGTGGGGTGCAGCGGTGGGACATCGCGAAAAAAAGGGCTAATCTTTCCATGAACCCTCTAGGGACTGCCACACAGGTGCTAAGTGGGAGCCAAATTTCTCTTGTTTTTCTTACCAACCACGATTCTGACGTCCCTTTTCGTCGCCATTTCGATCTTGCTTTCACTTGGCACGCCTACTCTCGCTGCCGACTATCCAAACCGCCCGATCACGCTAGTGGTGGCATTCACACCAGGCGGGCCAAGCGACGTCCTTGCCCGCATCGTCGGCAAGAAAATGGAGCAGTTGCTTAGTCAGCCGTTTGTGATCGAGAATCGTCCTGGCGCCGGCGGCAATCTCGCGGCCGAGGCAGTCGCTCATGCGGCCCCGGACGGCTACACGCTGCTAATGGGAAACAATAGCATCCTCGCCACCAACGACAGTCTTTACAAACGTCTCAACTACCAACCCAAAGACTTCGTCCCGATTACCCTGATAGGCACGCAGGCCAATATTTTGGTAGTCAATACAAACGTGCCGGCGCATTCCCTCAAAGAACTAATCGCGCTCGCCGAGGCGCAACCAGGCAAGCTCAATTTTGCCTCTTCGGGGTATGGCGCCGCCGCGCATCTCGCTGGCGAGCTGTTCAAATCGGAGGCAAAGATCAATATCGTGCATGTGCCCTACAAAGGCGCTGCGCCGGCCCTTCAAGATGTGATCGCTGGCCACGATCAAATGATGTTTGCGACCGCTGCTTCCGTGATCGGCCACATCCAGGAAGGCCGCGTACGCGCGCTGGCGGTAACGACGCTTAAACGCACCCAAATCTTGCCAGACGTTCCGACCATGGATGAAGCAGGCCTGAAAGGCTTCGATGCGAGCACCTGGCACGGGCTGGTCGCACCGGCAGGTACGCCACCGGAGGTGATCGCGACGCTTCACGATGCGGCAATCAGGGCGCTGAACGATGAGAGCGTGCAGACTTCGCTTGGCAAGCTCGGTGTTGATATTGTTGGCAAAACACCACAAGAATTCCAAGCCTACATCGAGAGCGAAATCCCCAAATGGACCGCAATCGTGAAAGCCTCCGGCGCCACTCTGGAAAAATAGCGAATGAGCACTGTTGACCGGCCGAATGGCGCGATGGCATGCAATGTGCGGCGGGTTGGCCATCTCGATTTGCCCGGTGCCGGACAGGTGACAGTTGCGGATGGCTATGCCTATGTCGGGCACATACCGAACAAGCAGGGCCTCGGTACCTCAATCATCGACATTTCAGATCCGAAAAATCCACGCGTGGTGACGACCGTTACACTCGACGATCCGGCCTCGCATAGCCACAAGGTACGGATCTTCGGCGAGCTAATGTTGGTAAACCACGAACGCAATCCCACGCCGGTAGGGCGGCGTGCCGAGCAATTACCGGGGGTGCGAGGTGAGTTACGCGAAGTACTTGGACGCGAGCCGACCCGCGCTGAACTGGCGCTAAAACTAAATGTCACCGAGACAGATCTAGTTGCGATCGAAGAGGCGGAAAAGCAGCCTTACCGCAATGGAGGTTTTCGCATCTATGACGTCGCAACTCCCGCGACGCCTAAGCTGATCCACCATCAATTGACCGGCGGGATCGGCGTGCATCGTTTCGATATGGATGAGCGCTATGCCTATCTCTCAACCGAGATGGAAGGATACCTCGGCAATATCCTGGTTATTTACGATCTACTCGACTCGAAAAAGCCCCAGGAAGTCTCGCGCTGGTGGCTACCGGGTCAGCACGTTGCAGGTGGAGAACGGCCCACTTGGTCGGGCAAACGCCACCGGTTACATCACGCGTTGCGTTTCGGCGATGAGATGTGGGCGAGCTGCTGGCATGGCGGCTTCCGCATCGTTGACGTGGCCAATCTGAGACGGCCAAAAACAGTGGCGTCCTACAACTATCATCCGCCATTCCCCGAACCCACACACACGGTGATGCCTGCTCCAGTAAAAATCGGCGGGCGGCGCATCGCGATTGCTATCGACGAAGAGGACCAGGCGCAGAGCATGAATGAGGAGCAGGCGCGGCGTGGCCGGCCGCACGCTGGCATGTCAATTTTTGACGTCTCCGATTATAGGGACGTAAAACCACTTTCACTATTTGAGGTGAGTGAACTCGATTCACCATTTTCCCGAACACCGGGCGCACGTTTCGGCGCGCACCAGTTCCATGAGCGCATGGCCGGAACGCTTGTGTTTGCGGTGTGGTTCAGTGCCGGTCTACGTATCGTCGACGTCGCCGACCCCTGGGGGCCGCGCGAAGTCGGTTACTTCATTCCCGAGCCAGTGGGCGGACGGCCAGTCCCGCAGAGTAATGATGTTGTGCTTGACCAGCGCGGATTGATTTACGTGGTTGATCGTTACGTTGGTTTTGATGTGCTTGAATTCGATGGCGGTCGCGTGGCGTGATACGCTCTCACTACTCGCCGCAGTGAAAGAGGGCTGGCGACTGGCAACCACCTGGCGTGATCAGTCGATAAGCAGCCGAGGAAAAATGGCGGGAAGCAGCGGGCCTTCGTGTCTCACGCCCGCGTCCATTCCTAACTCCCTAGCCAGCTATGGCGACTGTGGTCCCGGCGTGGTGCGACCGAACACACCAACAAGACCAAACGAATTTCCGAACCTCGCCCGCAAATGGCAAACGCAGCCTTCGCAGTTCCCATTGGCTCGCGTAAAAAAAACGTAATTCCTGACAGACGGCCTCTCGGGGCCCGATATGGAAATTATGAGGTAATCCGACGGGGGAATTACCAAAAATACGAGGCGGGCCTAGATTGTGCAGGCCAAGCCTAAAAGACAGCCCCAATCCCATGATTACGCAATTCGTTTGCGTGTCTGCTGCAAACGCAATTGCACTCCCCGGAGGTCAGGACCATGGCGACCATTATCGGCACTGAACTTGACGATCCCAATCTCACTGGCACAGCGGCAGCCGATACCATCTCGGGCCTCGGCGGGCGCGATCACCTTTACGGTCTCGCCGGTAACGATACGCTGTTCGGCGGGGCCGGTAATGACGCCATGCACGGTGATGCCGGCGCCGACATCATGTTCGGCGGGGCCGGCAACGACGACTACTACGTCGACGATGTGAACGACGTCATCAGCGAGACGACAGTGCCCGGCGTCGACGACGGCGGCAATGATAGGGTTTACAGCACCGTCAGCTATACCCTGAGCCCATTCCTCGAGCGGCTGGTGCTACTCGAATCCCCGGCCGCCATCAGCGCCACCGGCAACGCCCAGGTCAACTCGATCGTCGGCAACTCCAACGCCAACATCATCAACGGCGGAGGTGGCAAGGATACGCTCACCGGCGGCCTGGGCGCCGATACGTTCGTGCTCGGCCCGGCCAATGCCGCCAACACCGTCACCATCACGGATTTCGCAGCGGAGGACAAGTTCGGCATCACCGCCAGCGACTACGGGCTGAGCCAGGGCAACGGTCTCGTCAACAATGGCTCCGGTGCACTCGTCCTGGACCCGAGTTGGTTTGCCACCGTGACCGGGACCCAGGGCACGGTCGCCGGCCACGGCCAATTTCTGTACAACACCACTACCGGCTTAGTGATGTGGGACCCGGACGGCTCCGGTGCCGTCGCTGGCATTGCGCTGGCGAAGTTGCAGGCTGGTGCCGTCGTTACCGCCGACAACTTCGCGATTTCCGGGGCCACCAGCAACCCCGTGGTCGGCAACATCTCGATCAACGACGTCACCATTACCGAGGGCGACACTGGAACCAAGGTCGCCACCTTCACAGTAACTCGAACCGGCGGAACCGCAGCCTTCGACATCAGCTATGCCACGGCCGACGGCACGGCAACGGCCGGCAGCGACTATGTCGCGCAGCCAACAAGCACGGTGAGCTTCGCCGCCGGCGATCTTAGCAAGACCATTTCGGTGACCATCAACGGTGACACGACCGTCGAACCCGATGAGACGTTTTTCGTCAACCTGTTGAGCGCGACCAACGGCGGCGCCATCGTCAAGAGCCAGGGCATTGGCACCATCACCAACGACGACTCCGCGGGGGGCGTCGGCAACATCTCGATCAACGACGTCACCATTACCGAGGGCGACACTGGAACCA
>DAISKM010000223.1:0-291 GCA_036820945.1 Pseudolabrys sp. | reverse complement strand
AGGTCGCCACCTTCACAGTAACTCGCACTGGCGGAACCGGAGCCTTCGACGTCAACTACGCTACCGCGAACAGCACGGCGACGGCAGGCACCACCGCCGACTATTTAGCGGCCTCGGGCACGCTCAATTTCGCTAACGGCACCTCGACACAGACGGTGTCTGTGACGATCAGAGGCGACACGATCTATGAGCCCAATGAGACGTTCTTTGTCAATCTGACGGGTGCGACCAACGGCGGCGCCATCGTCAAGAGCGCGGGTCTAGGCACAATCGCCAACGACGATGCGGCAC
>DAISKM010000222.1:0-6222 GCA_036820945.1 Pseudolabrys sp. | reverse complement strand
AGTCTGATCGGGCGTCGAGGTCCCCAACACGATCAGGTCGATCGAACTTGCCTCGACATGCGCGTTGGCGAGCGCCGCCCGGGCCGCATTCAGCGCAAGATCGGAAGTAAGCTCGCCTGGGGCAGCAATATGCCGCTCGCGAATGCCGGTTCGCTGCACGATCCACTCATCGGTGGTTTCGACCGAGCGAGCCAGCTCATCGTTGCTCACAATGCGCGACGGCAAATAGCTGCCACAGCCGAGCACGACCGAACGCAGCACTGTCACGAGCCTGCTCCAGTAGTCGCCAGAAGAGCGGTGTTACCCGCTTTCAAGTCGCGCGCCATCGACTGGCCAATTTTGGCGAGCAATTCATAACGCACCATGTCGTAACCCATGTCGATCGCCGCTGCGGTACCTTCCGCGTCGGCGCCGCCATGGCTTTTGATTACAACGCCATTAAGCCCGAGAAAAACACCGCCATTGGCCTTGCGCGGATCCATCTTCTCTCTCAGCGTGCTGAACGCCTGTCGCGCCAGCAAATAGCCAAGTCGCGCGGTCAACGTCCGTTTCATGGCCGAGCGCAAGTAAGAAGCAAGCTGATGCGCGGTGCCCTCCGCCGTCTTGAGCGCGATGTTGCCCGCGAACCCCTCTGTCACGACGACGTCGACCGAACCTTTGCCGATATCATCGCCCTCGACAAAGCCATGGTAGTCGAAATGCGGGAATTGCCCCTCGCGCAGGATGCGCCCGGCCTCCCGCACCTGCTCTAGCCCTTTGACTTCTTCAACGCCAATGTTGAGTAGCCCCACAGTCGGCCGTTCGATATCGAACAGCACGCGGGCCATGGCACTGCCCATGGCTGCGAGATTAACGAGATGCGCCTCGTCGGCGCCGATTGAAGCGCCGACGTCGAGCACCACGGATTCTCCTTTCAGCGTGGGCCACAACGCGGCAATTGCCGGACGCTCGATCCCTTCCATCATCTTGAGATTGAAGCGCGCCATCGCCATCAGCGCGCCGGTATTTCCAGCCGAGACTGCGACATCGGCCTCATGCTTCTTCACCGCGTCGATGGCCAACCACATTGACGACTTCCAGCGCCCGTAACGCAGCGCCTGACTCGGTTTGTCGTCCATGCGTATCGATACGTCTGTGTGGACGAGTTTCGATTTGGCTTTAAGACGCGGCAGGGCGTCGAGCACCGGCTGCACGACCGCGCTGTTGCCGAACAGCAAATACTCGATATCCGGATGGCGGCTGAGCGACAGATCAGCGCCCGGCAAAATCACCGTCGCGCCATGGTCGCCCCCCATGGCATCGAGCGCAATGCGAACCTTATCCGGCATGCATCGCTCTTGGCCGCGGTTGCGCTGGCATCGCGGTCATCCGAAATGGACGCACGGGCGCGACCATAACCGCTCGGCCGCGACAAACAAGCTGGTTTTCCGCTACCTGCATCGCCCGATGCCCGCTTTCCGGCTAACCGCCGCTCAAGCGCTTTTTCAGCGCTTCCAGGGCCGCGAACGGTTTTGCGCTGCCATCCTCTGACTTCTGGGGCGAGAATTCGGCTCCCGCTTTGCGCGGATAGGGATCGATGCCGAGAAGCAGAAATTCCGTGGCGATCGCCCCCAAATCCACTTTGCCCCCGGACAGTGGTTCTGGCGGCTCTTCTTTACTTGCTTCAGTCGTCTCGCTCTTGGGCTCCGCCACCAGAGACGGCGCGAATTTCAAATCCACGAATTCTTGCACTTCGCTCTCAATAGGCTCGAGTGTGACGACACAGGTCTGCCCGACCTGCGCATTGACCTGACCGCTGACGCGCACGCTCGCCCCTTGGCGCACCAGATCGAACACTCCCGACAGCCGCCTCAGCTCACGCAATCCCGCAAGCCCAGTAAGCTCGGCGCGGATGGCGTCGGATGCGTCAATCTCGACATGCAGGCCAGTGTCCGGGATATCGTCCACCGCCACCGGCACGCTCCACGAGGTTTGATTTTTCTGCATAGGCTTCAGTCTTCTGCCGAGCAACTTTAGCTTTCAACAGGAACATTAACGTCCTGGGTCCGGCATTCGTAGCTTACCCGCCAAAAGGTCGGCCGGTTGCTGGGCCCCAAGACCCCGTACAGCTTCCCGAATATAGGCTGCAAGGCGCACGGGCGCAGCCGGTTCAGGGGCCGCGCCGCCGTAGACATTCTTGGCCAAGGCCGCGACTAATGCCTCGTCCCCGTCCGATGCCAGCGCGCTGCGATAGGCCTGTGCCCGCCCATAGAAAGCTTCGCCAATGCGCTGCATTTCCTTTGGCACCGAGAGGTCGCCGACACCGATTTCGCGCAAATTATCGTCCATGTCCTCGCAAAATCGGTCGAATAGAGCCTGACCCATGGGCCGCAATTCGGAACCTTCCCCCAAACGGTCTAGGGCAATCGCGAGATGCAAAACGAGGAGGTCAAAGCGCCCATTTACCGTGTCGGGAACGCCGTATTCGCGATAAAAACAGGGCAATCGCGCCTGTGCCACGATCGTGCCATACAGGGTCGAAATGGTGTCCTGCCGCGAGCTGCGGCGAAACAGGGGAAAGATCATCGGGTTCTGTTCGGGGTGACAGCGGCTTGCCGCGTACGTCAACGTCCCTTTTGATGCAAGTCTGAAATGAAGCTGCCGGGTTTGGGTTCAAAAACAATTCCTCGAGGCTACCGCCTTGCGCTGGCGCTGGCGGGAGCACTTCTTCTTGCGGCGTGCGGGATCACCCAGGAAACGTTGCAGCGCGGCTACGTGCTGCCAGAGGGTGCGCTGGAGCAGGTCCCCGTCGGCGCGACCCAGGAGCAGGTGCTGATCGTGCTCGGCACGCCTTCGACCGTCGCCACGGTCAACGGTGATGCCTTCTTTTACATCTCGCAAAAGGCCCAGCGTTCCGCGGCTTTCATGCCGTATGAAGTGTCCGATCAGCGCGTCATCGCGGTTTACTTCGACAAGGAACGGCGCGTCACGCGTCTCGCCAATTACGGGCTGAAGGATGGAAAGATCTTCGACTTCGTGTCCCAAACCACGCCCACAGGCGGCCAGGAGTTGAGCTACCTACGCAACATATTCAAGAACATCGGCTTCCACCTGTAATGCGCCGCGCATGAAAAAAAGCTCGCGGCTCGCGCAGGCCCTTTACATTTTCATTCGTTCGATCAGCGCGCCAGCACTGCAAGCAGCAACAATGCCACGATGTTGGTGATCTTGATCATCGGGTTCACGGCAGGCCCCGCCGTGTCCTTGTAGGGATCGCCAACGGTGTCGCCAGTCACGGCGGCCTTGTGAGCATCCGAGCCCTTGCCGCCATAGTGGCCGTCCTCGATGTATTTTTTGGCGTTATCCCATGCGCCGCCGCCCGACGTCATCGAGATGGCGACGAAGAGCCCTGTGACGATGACACCCAGCAACATGGCGCCGACTGCGGAGAACGCCGCGGATTTGCCGGCAGGACCGCCCCCGGCGATGAAGTAAATCGCGAAGTAGCAGACGATTGGCGACAAGACCGGCAGCAACGACGGCACGATCATTTCCTTGATCGCCGCCTTCGTGAGCATGTCGACGGCACGCCCGTAGTCCGGCTTGTCCTTGCCTTTCTTGATGCCCGGCTTGTCGCGAAACTGCCGGCGCACCTCCTCGACGATTGCACCGGCGGCGCGACCAACGGCGGTCATCCCGAGCGCCCCAAACAGGTATGGCAACAACCCGCCGAACAGGAGGCCGACCACCACGTACGGACTGTTGAGCGAGAAATCGAGCTGAACGCCCTGGAAGTACTGATGCTGGGAGGCCGTGCTGATGAAGTAGCGCAGGTCCTGGTTGTATGCCGCGAACAGCACCAGCGCGCCGAGGCCGGCCGAGCCGATGGCATAGCCCTTGGTAATCGCCTTGGTGGTGTTGCCGACTGCGTCGAGCGCGTCAGTGGATTTGCGCACGGCTTTCGGCAGGCCCGCCATCTCGGCAATGCCGCCTGCATTGTCGGTGACCGGCCCAAACGCATCGAGCGCGACAACCATGCCGGCAAGGGCCAGCATCGAGGTGACCGAAATGGCAATGCCGAACAATCCCGCTTGGGCATAGGCGACAAGAATGCCGGCAATGATGACCAGAGCCGGCAGAGCGGTTGCTTCCAGCGACACCGCCAGGCCTTGAATGATGTTGGTGCCATGGCCGGTGACGGACGCCGAAGCGATCGACCTTACGGGACGGAAGTTGGTGCCGGTGTAGTATTCGGTGATCCAGATGATCAGACCGGTGACCACCAGGCCTACGACCGCGCAGATATACAGTGCCTTGCCTGTGAAGGACGCGCCGGCGATCGGGCCCATGCCGATCAGGTAGTCGGTGACGAACCAGATGGCGATGAGCGAGAGCACCGCGGAAGCGATAAAGCCCTTGTAGAGGGCTCCCATGATCGATTCTTTCTTGCCCAGGCGCACGAAGAACGTGCCGATGATCGAGGTGATGATGCAGGCCCCGCCGATGGCCAGCGGATATATCATCATCGGCATCAACGTCGGCGTATTGGCGAAGAAAATTGAAGCGAGAACCATGGTGGCAACAATGGTGACCGCGTAGGTCTCGAACAGGTCGGCGGCCATGCCGGCACAATCGCCGACGTTGTCACCGACATTATCTGCGATCGTCGCAGGATTGCGCGGATCGTCTTCCGGAATGCCGGCTTCGACCTTGCCGACCAGATCCCCGCCGACGTCCGCGCCTTTCGTGAAGATGCCACCGCCGAGGCGGGCGAAGATCGAAATCAACGATGCGCCAAAGCCCAGAGCGACCATCGCATCGATCACGGTGCGATCATTCGGCGCCTTGTGCAGCGTGCCTGTGAGAAAGCCGAAATAGAGCGTGACGCCAAGCAGCGCGAGACCCGCGACCAGCATGCCGGTTATGGCGCCGGCCTTGAATGCGAGCCCAAGCCCGCCGGCGAGCGACGTCGTGGCGGCCTGCGCCACGCGCACGTTGGCGCGCACCGAAACGTTCATGCCGATGAAGCCCGTGGCACCCGACAAAATGGCGCCGACGGCAAAGCCAATCGCCACCAGCCAGCCGAGGGTGAACCCGATGATCAAGAAAACCACGATGCCGACGACGCCGATCGTGGCGTATTGCCGCCTCAGATAGGCCTGCGCGCCCTCGCGCACGGCCTCGGAGATTTCCTGCATCTTTTTGCTGCCGGGATCGGCGCTCATCACCGATTGGGTCGCCCAGATCCCGTATACGATCGCAAGCACCCCACAGCCGACGATCATCCACAACGTATTCATGTTGGCCATTGTCCTCGATTTGAATGGTGCTGGCGGGACGAACGCTCCCGCCGGCGCCAGGAGCGTCGAGGATGGCCGCTTGTAAGGGCGCTTCACCCCGACCGGTAAGCGCGCGGATATAGCCAAAAAGTTGTGGACTGCGCAACGCGTAAATAGTGCGACGGAACAAGGTATTGCGTTGGCAGCGGCTTTTTTCTGTTATTGACCGGACCGTGAGCGTGAATATTTGGCGCGCGTTTTCGTTTATTTGCGCCCTGCGTTCAATCCTGAAAAGGCAAGCTGCCATCGCCCGCCTACAGCGGAGATTCTGCTCGGTCACTCGGGACGGGCGAGTATTCTCCTATAGGAATAAAGTCGAAACGGTCCCCAGTTAAGCTATTTCAGCGCGAACCTAAGTTTTGCGACAAATGTCGCGCTGCACCAACCCAATAGTCAATGCCATTGCCCCCACTGGCGACGATTTCTCCTGGATAGAGGAAATAGGTCGCGCCGAGATCGAAATCGATATTTCCGATCGTTTGGCGAATGCCGCCGCTCATCGTGATTTCAGCGGACGGCTGGGTCGGCAACTTGACACTGGCGACCGCAACGCCAGCGTAGAGTTGCGCGAACGTGGCCTCGATAGCGGCGCCGACTGCCGGCTTGTGATCCGAGAGCGTAGTCCCGCGATAGATATAGTCGGTTGCGAACCCGCCGCGGAAGTCGAATTCAAGCTGGTTCGGCGCGCGATCAGATGTCGGTGGCTCGCCGCCGGGGACAGACCAGCCGCGTCCGCCCAAATTGATCGTACCTCCGGCTTCCCCCGGTTGGGGCGAGACCTGGGCACACGCAAAGTCGCCCCCGAAACAAGCAAGCCACAACACGGCGACCGAGGTCACCGCGCTTGCGCGAACCCGACGTAGTCCGGCCGATCGCAAATGCTGCTCCGGCTCAATCCCGGAAC
>DAISKM010000221.1:0-6238 GCA_036820945.1 Pseudolabrys sp. | reverse complement strand
GGTTACGTCGATCGGCCCGGGCGCCATGCAGGCCTTTGCCGGTTCGCTGGCGTCGGCTTCGAATGGCGTCGGCGTCTATCACATCTACGGCGATGAGACGACGTTCGGCGAAGGCTACAACATGCAGCAGGTGCCGAAGCAAGAACAGGGTCTGTTTGCCCGGATGACGGCGATTATGGGCCAGTCCTATGCCTTGCATACGCCGGAAGCTCTGCGGGACGCGCTGCGGCGCGGCGCGCTGTGCGTCAATCATCCCTATCGCGCCGGACCGTTCTACCTGCTCCTGCCCCTGAACACTCAGCCTGCCAGAATGACGGTCAATCTCACCGCCATGCCGGCGCGGCCGGAACTGCCAAGGCTTGCGCCCGCTGACGATGCCGCGATTGAGCAGGCGGCTGCGATGATCGCGAAAGCGACGAAAGTCGCGATCAAGGCCGGGGGCGGCACGCGGGGTCACGACGCCGCAACAAGAAAGCTGGCAGAGGCAGCCGGAGCTGCCGTGATCCTTTCGCCGGGCTCGACCGGCGTCCTGCCCGACGCACACCCGCAGAACATGCATGTCGGCGGCTCAAAGGGATCGATCAGCGGAAACTATGCGATGAGCGAAGCGGAATTGCTGATCGTAATGGGCTCGCGTGCCGTGTGCCAGGCCGATTGTTCGGGGATCGGCTACAAGAATGCAAAGGCCGTGATCAACATCAACGGCGATTTTGCCGACGCGCTGCACTACAACCAGACCGTTGCGCTCGTGGGGGATATCTCGGCCGTGGCCGATCGGCTTGCTGCATATCTGCAGAAGTCAAACGCTCGTGCGAACAAGAGCGTGTGGCTCAAGGCATGCGCCGAGAAAAAGGCGGAATGGAGCTGTACAAGCGCAAGCGCTTTGAATGTTCCGGATTGCGCGATGAAGCCTGGCAAAAACCGGTTCTGCCGCAACCGGCGGCGATCAAGGTCGTCGCCGATTTTGCCAAGGAGATCGATGCGGCAAAATTCTTCGACGCGGGCGATGTGCAGGCCAACGGCTTCCAGGTCGTCGAGGATGACAGAACAGGCGATACCTTCACCGAAGCCGGTGCGTCCTACATGGGCTTCGCCGCCAGCGCACTGCTGGCTTCCGCACTCGCCGATAGTCCGCGCTACGGGATGGCGTTCTGCGGCGATGGCTCGTTCATGATGAACCCGCAGATCCTGATCGATGCGGTCGAGCACGGCGTGCACGGGACGATCGTGATCTTCGACAACCGCCGCATGGCCGCGATCACCGGTTTGCAGCTTGCGCAGTACAAGGCGGAATTTCGCACCAATGACCATGTCGCCGTCGACTACGAGAAGCTCGCGAGTTCGGTATCGGGCGTCCTTGCCGTTTCCGGCGGCAACAGTGCCGCTGAGCTTCGAACGGCTTTGAAAACCGCTCATGCGCATCCGGGCCTTTCCGTTGTCCATGTACCGGTCTATTGCGGCCTAGACGAGCTGGGTGGTCTTGGCGCCTGGGGCAAATGGAATGTCGGCAACTGGTGCGAGGACGTGCAAGCCGCGTGGCTGACACAGGGGCTTTAGGGGAATCAACGGAACGTCTGCATGGCCTGGGGAGTTCCTAGGCCGGCTGAATCACTTTGGCGCGGAACTTTATCCGCTGCCCCACCGGAGATGCAAATGAGCGAATCCAAACACGGTCGAACCGAGAAATCCGACAAGCCGGTTCGCGAGAATATCGAGGCTCAACGCGAGCGAGATAAGCGCCGGGAAGAAGACGAGGTCGCCACGAGTTCCGACGATAGTTTTCCGGCCAGTGATCCACCGAGTTTTACCGGTGTGACCGGCGCGGCTGACGTTGAGAAAAAGAAAAAGAGCAAGCGCGGCTAGCTGAATTTCATGTTCAGCAGTTTTTCGGCGTTGCCGGAAAAAATCTTGCGCTCCTCCGAGGCCGGCAGGCCGAGCCCTCGCACAGTCTTGATCGTGGGTGCAATCGGTCCCAGCGGGGTGTCGGTGGCAAACACGACCTGATCCGCGCCGAAGAATTCCAGGCCGCAGCGCGTTGCTGGAACACCACCGCCGAACATGGCGGTGTCGGCGTAAAAATCGTGCAGATAATCCACATGCGGTCGCTTCAGGGACGGCAGGATGTTTGAGTAGTCCTCATCTGACGTTCGCTGGCCCAATACCTTCAGGCCAGGCCCGACGCGGCCGTCGTAATAGGGGATCATGCCGCCCAGGTGATGCGTGATGATCTTGAGTTTCGGATAGCGATCGAACAGGCCCCAGAAAACCATCCTGACCATGGCGACGGACGTTTCATAGGGCCAGTGGAAGCACCACCACATTTCGAAGCGTGATTTCTTTTCGGCGGGATAGTCGGGCATCGCCGCTGTTCCCACCGGGTGCAGCCAGATCGGCAAATCGAGCTCGGCCAGGGCGGCAAAGATCGGTTCGAATTCGGGATCGTCGAGCGGTCTGCCGGCGACATTGGTGTACAGCAGCACGCCGCGCGCGCCGAGGTCGTTGACGGCGCGCCGCGCCTCCGCGACAGAGCCGTCGACGTCGGTCATGCACAGCGCCGCCGCAAAGGCCGGGAAGCGCTCGGGATATTTCCGGCACAATTCGGCCATGGCGTCGTTCGCAATGCGAGCGAGATTCAATCCCACATCCGGGCGAGCGATGTCCTCAATGGCGGGGTTGGGCAGCGAAATGATTTGCCGGTAATCGCCGAATTCGTCCATTTCCTTGAAGCGCGCGTCGAGATCGAAAAGCTTGGTCACGCTGCGGAGCCGCTTGCCGATATTTTCCAGGTTTGGCGCGATCCGGATCATCTCCTGGAAATAGCGGTCGGGATAAATGTGACAATAGATGTCGATAATTGGGCTCATGGTTTTCCTCCCGTTTCTTTTTGGAGCACGAGATGCCGTCGCAACGGCAGCGCCTGCCAGCTGAAGCGCTCCGCGATGTAGCCCCAGAGTCCTTTGGGAGCCCACAGCATAACAAGAATGGCAACCGCGCCCATCATCAGCAAATAAAGACTGCCCAGGTCGGACAGCGTCTGGCGGAGCAAGAAGAAGATGATGGTGCCGATGACAGGCCCTTCGATTCTTCCAATGCCGCCGATCACGGTGATGAAAATGACAAATGCGGTCCAGTCGTTCACGCTGAAGGCAGTATCGGGCGAGATCCGCAACTTCTGGAGGAAAATCAGAGCGCCGGTCATCGATGTGCCGAAAGCGGTCAGTACATATACGGCGAGCTTAAGCCGGCCGACATTGATCCCGTTGCTTCGCGCTGCCAGCTCGTTGTCACGAATGGCTGTCAGCGCGAGGCCATGACGCGAGCGGAGAAGCGTGACTATTGTCCCGAGAACAAGGACTGTGAGACCGAGCGCCACCCAATAGGTTTCAAATTCGCGCATCTGCCGACTTGGCGCCATGGCCTGCACAACAGATGCCGGCAGGCTGATGCCGGACCCGCCGCCAAGCACGGATATCTGCGCCGCGAGCAGCCGGAACACCTCGGCCACAACCCAGGTGCCGATCGCGAAATAGGCGCCGCGCAGCCGAAAAATCAGCGCGGCAACCGGAATTGCCACCAGGGCGCCGATCACGCCAGCGATCGGGATTGCCGCGATCGGATGCACATCCAGCAACATTGCGAGCGCGAACAGCAAATATCCGCCGAGTCCCACAAAGGCCTGTTGTCCGACGGACACCAATCCGGCGTATCCGGCCAACAGGTTCCACAAGCTCGCCAGGGTGACGAACGTTAATATCTCGGCGAGCAGCCGGAGCGTCTGGCGATCGCCCCAGTACGGCGCGAAAGCCAGAATGATGAAGGCCGCGCCGATGACCACGACGCCAATGCGGCTGGAGCGGGTGGCGTGCTCTACGTGGCTCATCCCGACACCCTGGGGAAGAGACCCTGCGGGCGCACGGCCAGAATGGCGAGGAACACGATGTGACCGGCGAGCAGCTGCCAGCCAGGATCGATCTGTGCGCCGATCGCCTGCGCTACTCCCAAAACAATTCCGCCGACCAGGGTGCCCCACACGCTGCCGAGGCCCCCGATGACCACCGCCTCAAATCCGAAAATCAGCCGGGCAGGGCCAATCGCGGGATCGAAATTGGCACGAACGGCAAGAAACACGCCTGCGATAGCGACAACCGCGAGCGACAAGGCCATCGCCAAGGCAAAGACGTGACGCGTGTCGAGACCCACCAGTTGCGCCACCGATGGATCGTCGGATGTAGCTCTGAAAGCCCGGCCAAGTGCCGTGCGGTAGAACAGTGTCTCCAGGCCGGCAATAACGCCTATCGCGACCACAAATTGAATGAGCGGCAGAATGCCGATCCAGACGTCTTGCATGAGCTGAAAGGCCTGGACCTCAATCGCTCCTGCCTGCAGTTTTCGGCTGTCGGCAGTGAACAGTTCAAGCAGGCCGTTCTGGATCATGATGGATAGACCGAATGTCACCAGCAATGGCGGCAACAGATCATCGCCAAGAGTGCGGTTGAGCAAGCCACGTTGAAGCGTGTAGCCGATAACAGCCATCGCGGGCACGACGAGCAGCAGCGATGTCATGGGGCTAACGTCCAGTGCCTGCGTTACCATCAGCGCAATGTAGGCGGCGAGCACGATCAGGTCGCCGTGGGCAATGTTGACCAGGCGCATCACGCCAAAGATCAATGAAAGTCCGGCGGCGAACATGGCGTAGAGGCCACCTATCAGCACGCCCTGCAGGATGATGTTGAGCCACTGCATCCCGTTATACCTTGGTCTTTCGTTCGCCATGCCCGGCCTCTTGCCGGTCATCCAGGTCCTGGTGCAGTTCGGAAGACGTGGATGGCCGGGACAAGCCCGGCCATGACAACGGATGCGAAATGTTATGCATCGTTCCTTACACTCCGAAATAGGCAGCCGAAATTGCTTCGCGCGTGAGTTCGCGCGCAGGTCCTTGCAAGGCGACGCGTCCTTCCTGCAGACAGTAGACATGGTTTGCAGCGCGCAGCGCCTGCATAATGTCTTGTTCGACAATGATCAGCGATGCGCCTTCCGCGACGATGTGTGGCATCCGCGCATAAATGTCGCGCACGACGACTGGCGCCAGTCCAAGACTGATTTCATCGCACAGGAGTAGTTGCGGGTTTGCCATCAAGGCGCGGCCGATCGCGGCCATCTGCTGCTGCCCGCCGGATAGTGCGACTGCGGGAAGGTCGCGGCGTTCCGCCAGCATTGGGAAAAGTTCGTAGACACGCCTGAGGGTCCAGGTACCCGGCCGCCGCGACTGACTGCCTATCAGCAGATTCTCTTCAACCGTGAGCGATGGGAATAGCCGACGGCCTTCCGGCACCAGCGCCACGCCGCGGCGAAGAACATCAAAGGCGGCCACTTGTGTAATTGGCGACTCGCCAAAGAGGATTTCGCCGTTATGCGGATGCATGAGTCCGGCGATCGATTTCAAAAGTGTGCTCTTGCCTGCACCATTGGCGCCGATCACTGCAACAACCTGGCGAGCCTCGACAGATAGCGACACGCCGAACAGCGCCTGGAAGTCGCCATAGAAAGCGTCGATCGCCTTCACCTCCAGCAATGGCGCTTCAGGCATCGGCGCCAATCCCCATGTAGATTTCCGCCACTTGAGGGTCGTGGATGACGCTGTGAGGCTCGCCATTGGCGATAAACTTCCCGCCATGAAGGACGAGCAAGCGATCGACAATGGCGAGCAGTGCGTGCACCACGTGCTCGATCCAAACAATGGAAACGCCGCCTGCGCGGACCTGTTTGATCAATGCGACGAGCACGGCACATTCTGGTTCGGTGAGGCCGCCGGCGACCTCGTCGAGCAGCAGCACGCGCGGTTTTGTCGCCAATGCGCGCGCCAATTCCAGCCGCTTACGATCGAGCAGTGTAAGACCGCCGGCTTGCTTGTTCGCCTGTTTTGCCAAGCCGCAGCGTTCGAGCAATTCCGCACACCGGTCATAGACCGAATCTTCGCGTTCGCCGCAGCCAAATGCGGCGGCAACCACCACGTTCTCGAAAACCGTCATGCCCGAGAACGGCTGCGGGATCTGAAACGAGCGCGCCAATCCCAGGCGGCAGCGGTGCTCCGCCGGCAATCGCGTGATGTCATTGCCCCCCAACAGCACGCGGCCTGCGTCGGCCGGAACGGTACCGGCGGCAATGCCGAACAATGTCGTCTTGCCGGCGCCATTCGGTCCGATGATACCGAGCGCTTCGCCTTCGCGCAGCGCAAGGT
>DAISKM010000220.1:0-6258 GCA_036820945.1 Pseudolabrys sp. | reverse complement strand
GATGGCGCTGGAGCAGGTTCCGGCCATCAAGACCGGCCGCCAGACCCTGTCCAAGCCGCAGGTCCGCCGCCTGGTGCGAGCGCACCGCCCACATTGCGCGCTGCAGCCAAGACAACCATAAACATGGCTTGTCGACCGTCGCGCCGAGGCGTTCGCCGCGCTTCGCACTTCTTGGTCGCTCAATACGTTGCAGGAACAAACAATCATCAGGCACCTTATTTGGGTATTCGCTACCGGGTGCGTGCAACGGAGTCAAAATAAAACTGCTTTTTAAAAACGTTCTAAAGTGTTGGCCAAAAAGTGTTTTTTGTAGTCTGGAAGATCCCGGTACCGCTGAGTTTTTCGAAAAACCTCAGGCTGACCGCGCGATGGCCTCTGCAATCGCGACCGTTCGCCGCGCCATCTCGGCATGCAACCGCTCGACCATGCGGCCATCGATCGAGACTACGCCCCTGCCCTTGTTCTCCGGCAGATCGAACGCCGCGATAATCTTGCGCGCCTGTTCGACCTCGGCCGGCGTTGGCGAAAACGCTTTATTGCACGGCTCGATCTGGCTCGGGTGAATGAGCGTCTTGCCGTCGAATCCGAGTTCGACGCCCTGGGCGCATTCCGCCGCAAAGCCATCGGTATTTCCGATGTCGTTGTAAACGCCATCGAGAATCTCGATGCCATAAATGCACGCGGCCGCCACGCACATCGAGAGCCATGCCAACATCGGGGTCCTCCCGGGTACAAGACTCGCGCGCGTGTCCTTGGCGAGATCGTTGGTGCCCATCACGAAGCCGGAAAGCCGAGTTTCGGAATCGCTAGCTGCCCGGGCGATCGAGAGGATGTTGAAAATGGCGAGCGGCGTCTCGATCATCGCCCAGACCCGGGTCTTGTGGTTGGCCGCCATATCGAGCAGCCGGCGGCCGATCAGTTCCAGCGTGTCGGCGTTCGAGACTTTCGGAATCAGAATTGCGTCGGGCGCGGCGTGAGCGGCGGCGGCAAGATCGTCGGCATGCCACGGCGTATCGACCCCATTGACGCGGATAAAGACGTCGCGCGCACCAAAGCCGCCGACTTTCACCGCATTGATCACCTGTTGTCGGGCAGCTTCCTTGGCTTCGGGCGCCACCGAATCCTCAAGATCGAGGATCAGCCCATCGGTGGGCAGTGTCTTTGCCTTTTCGAGCACGCGGGCATTGGATCCCGGCATGTAAAGGACACTGCGGCGTGGGCGGATCGTCATCGGGTCTGGCCTCCCCTGCTCGTGCCCAGCCTACCGTTGGAGCAATGCACGTGCCACTGTTGGCCGATGGGTGAACCCGCAACAGACTTATGGATGGCTGGCGTCGATGGTTGCCCGGGCGGCTGGATTGCGGCTTTCATCCGACCGACAGGCAACGATTTCGTCGTCGCCGTTTATCCAAGCTTTGCCGACGTGCTTGTCGCGCTACAGGCACCGGCGATCGTCGCGATCGACATCCCGATCGGCTTGCCTGAACGCGCGAGCCACGGCGGACGCGCTGCCGAGAACGCCGTAAGGCCGTTGCTTGGGCAGCGCCAATCGTCAGTATTCTCGGTTCCTTCGCGAAACGCGATCTACGCGCCAGATTACGGGGCCGCGTGTGACGCCGCGCTAGTCACCTCGGAACCGCCGCGCAAAGTGTCCAGGCAGTTGTTCAACATTGCACCGAAGATCCGGGAGGTCGATGCAATCCTGCGCGCCGATCCAGAACTCGCGACGCGTGTTTTCGAGGTCCATCCGGAATTGGCGTTCTGGCGGCTGAACGGCGAGCGACCGCTTGCAGAGGCAAAAAAAATAAAAAGTCGGCCTTACGAGCCTGGCCTCATTTTGCGGCGGAAACTCTTGGCTTTTGCCGGCCTACCGTCCGATTTGACCCATGCAGCACCGCCGAAGGGCGCGGCCGCTGACGATCTAATCGACGCCCTCGCCTGCGCTGCCATAGCGCGGCGCATTCATGCCGGACAGGCGCAGCGTTTTCCCGATCCACCGCCGCTCGACCGCCACGGATTGCCAATGGCAATCTGGGCATGATTGTGTGAACCCTTGTGTTTCCCTTGCAGCGGCGTGCCATGCCATTTCCTCAACAATTGATCGACGGATACCGCGCTTTTCTCATTGGCCGGCTTCGTCACGAACAAGACCGGTATCGAAGCCTTGCCGAAAGCGGGCAGTCGCCGCAGATCATGGTGATCGGCTGCTGCGACTCGCGGGTATCCCCTGAAGTCATTTTTGATGCGCGTCCAGGCGAATTGTTCGTCGTTCGCAACGTGGCCAACATTGTGCCGCCCTATGCTCCGGACGAGCGTGCCCACGGCGTTTCGGCCGCGCTCGAATTTGGCGTCGGCGCCCTCAAAGTCAGGCACATCGTCGTGCTCGGGCACGCGCAATGCGGTGGCATCAAGGCTTTCGCCGAAGATGCCGAGCCGCTGTCGCCCGGCGATTTCATCGGAAACTGGATGAAGCTGATGGCCCCGGCAGCAGAAAAAGTGGGGCCGCGCGGGCAATTGTCCCCGGCAGACTATCTGCGACGGCTCGAGCAGGCGAACATCGTCAACAGCCTTGATAACCTAATGACCTTCCCACGCCTGCGTAGACTGATCGAACGCAGCGAGGTCATGATTCATGGCTCATACTTCGGCGTCGCAACCGGTGAGCTGTCGGTGCGTGACCCGGCGACTGGAAAATTCACCCAGGTCGCCAGTGACGATTATGCGCGGATGTTCGCACAGCCCCGCTTCTGACAGCCAGAAAGCGATCCGCCTACGCCGCCCGGCGCTTCGCCTGGATCAGCTTGCGATTGACCAGGCATTCGGCGATCTGGATCGCGTTGAGCGCTGCGCCTTTGCGCAGGTTGTCCGATACGATCCACATCTGTAGTCCGTTTTCGATCGTCGCATCCTCTCGGATGCGGCTGATATAGGTCGCATCTTCGCCGACGCACTCATAGGGAGTGACGTAGCCGCCGTCCTCGCGCTTGTCGATAACGAGGCAGCCCGGGGCGGTGCGCAAAATCTCTCGCGCCTCGTTGGCGGTGATCGGCTGCTCAAACTCGATATTGACGGCTTCCGAATGGCCGACAAATACCGGCACGCGAACGCAGGTGGCGGTGAGCTTGATCTTGGGATCGAGAATCTTTTTTGTCTCGACCACCATTTTCCATTCTTCCTTGGTGTATCCGTCCTCCATGAAAGCATCGACGTGCGGAATCACGTTGAATGCGATCCGCTTGGAAAATTTCTTCGCCTCTACTTCATCAAGCGTGAACACCGCCTTGCTCTGCGAGAACAGCTCATCCATCGCTTCCTTGCCGGCGCCGGAAACAGATTGATATGTCGCGACCACGACACGCTTGATCCTCGCCCTGTCGTGCAGCGGCTTGAGCGCGACAACGAGTTGCGCAGTCGAGCAATTTGGATTGGCGATGATGTTTTTCCTGGTGAAGCCGGAGACTGCGTCGGCGTTCACCTCCAGCACGATCAATGGCACGTCCGGATCCATGCGCCACGCCGAGGAATTGTCGATAACGACGGCGCCCTGTGCGGCGATCTTCGGTGACCATTCCTTTGACACCTGGCCACCGGCCGACATCAGACAGATGTCGACGTCCGAGAAGTCGAAATGGTCGATTGCCTTGACCTTGAGCGTCTTGTCGCCGAACGAGCAATCAACGCCCTGGCTTCGCCGCGATGCAACGGCGACAACCTCATCGGCGGGGAAATTGCGCTCGGCCAGAATGTCGAGCATCTCACGCCCGACATTACCGGTAGCGCCCACCACAGCGACCTTGTAACCCATCGTTAACGCTCCGCAGTAATTACCGTTCAGCGGCCGGCCAAGTGCAACCGGATGGCAGCGCTTCTAAGCGAGAAAGGCGTTCAACACAACGGTTTCCACCAGCTAGCCTTGTATGCACCCGGCCCTGCGCTCATGGCGCGACGAACTGTCTTTCCGCCTCGTGCGCTTTCTCGCGTATTTGGGTGGTGCCGCGGTTCTTTCCACCGTGGCCTCGCATCTTTTTCAATCGCCGAAAGTGATGGGTGCGATCACTCCCGTGCATCCCCCGGAATGGATCGACGTTGAGCGTCCATTCCCTGCCTTTGCACTGTCGATCCCCGAGGCAGCAGACGCGCTGGCGAATTACGCTGTTCGCCGTCATGCCGGGGGCGGCGGCCGAAAGGACATCCTTGCATTGGGAGAACCCGACGGCGCCTTGCCCTATCTGCAGGTCGAAATCTATCGCGCCGGGTCCGAGATTGTTGGCTTCGATGATCCAAAAACAGAAATCATCGCCAATGCGCGTGCACTTGAGCCCATTCATATAATCCCGCTGGGGGAACCGCTGCCCAGCAAATTCGGCCCATTGACGCTCGTGTCCTTCATCGCCACTAAAAGCACACAACGCAGCTGCCTCGCCTTCGTGCGCGCCTACAGCGATCCGCGCGTGCAGCTGTCAGGGTGGTTCTGCCAGGGCGGAGCGGAATTCATCGAACAAAGCACGCTGGCCTGCGCGCTTGATCGTCTGACGCTCCTTGCGGCGGGCAGCGAACCCAAACTGGGCGCCTTGTTTGCCCAGGCTGAACTCAATCGCAGCTTTTGTGGCCAACGCGATCCAATCCTCGCCGCCACGCCCAAATATCATCTACTCTGGAAGGCGCTCGCCAAAAAGCCGGAGTTCCGCCGCTCCGAACGCTAGAGGTGGCGGGTCAGCGTTTGAGAAATGGATTCTGCCAACCACCCGTCGGCGCGCGTGGCGGATACGTCGTCTCGAGATAATTCAGCACCAGTTCGCGGTCTCTGCCTTCCAGGTTGGGCATGCCGTGCTTCGCTGTCATAACCGCGAGCGTCTCTTCCCATTGCCGGCGATTCATGCCTTGCGCAGCAACCAGCTTGAAACCATGACATGCGGTACAAGAATAGAACGTTTCGTCGCGTCCTGGTCCCGCGGGAAATTCCTCCGGGCTTTCATCGCGCGGAATGAACTTCTGCGCTTGAGCGAGGCCAACCGCCAAGATGAGAAGTGCGGCCACGAGAAACAAAGACCTTAGTCGCCACATGGACAGACGTGCGACTCACCCAACCAGCACCGCAATGCGGTGCATTGGATTGCCGCCGTAGCCTTGCGGATTCCAGAAACCCGCTACATGTGGCTGCATGATGCCGCGGGAATCGGTACCCCGCGTCCAGATCTCGAAATAGCCGTCGGAAGGCAATTTCACCGTCGCGGTCCAGCGCTGCCAATCGTATTTGTTCTTCGGATTTTCAATTTTGGCCTTAGTCCAGGTCGAACCGAAGTCGCTGGAGATGTCCACTTGCTTGACCGTGTAGTCGCCGGCCCAGGCGGCGCCCCGTAATTGCACCTCCTTCGTTCCTGCCGGCAATTTTGCACCATTCGCCGGGTTGGTGATAATCGATCGGACCGGCATCGATTCAAGATCGCGGAAATTGCTTTCATCAGGTTTGTCGCCCGGAATCATTGGCTTGATGGCAACGCGATACGATGTCTGTCCCATGCCGGGACCGTCGTGATATTTGTCGCGCACCCAGATGCGGTTGAGCCACTTCGCCGAGACCGAGCCCGGCCAACCCGCGATCACAAGGCGCACCGGGAAGCCGTGGATGTTCGGCAAGGGCTGGCCGTTCATCGCCCAGACAATCAGGTTGTTCTCATCCATCAACTTCTTGATCGGCACGCCGCGCGAGAGCGCCGGCTTGCTGGCATCGCCTGACAGGTGCGGGTCGGCGCCGTAGTGACCGCTAAAGACAGCGGAGGGCTTTACCCCTGCTGCCTTGAGCACATCGGTCACGCGTACGCCGGTCCATTCCGCGCAACCCGCGCCGCCATTGGTCCATTGGTTGCCGCGCGCCTGCGGGGTAAAGAAGGAGCGCCCGTTGCCGCCGCATTCCAGCACCATGCGTCGCATCACCGGCTTGAACTTCGCCTTCAGATCGCCAACCGCCAGCTCAAGCTTTTGGTTGACCTCCCCATCGATAGTGATTTTCCACTTATCGGCGTCCTTGGTCTCCTCCGGAATCTGACCGTTGTTGCGAATGTAAAATTTGTCGGTGGGCGTGGTCGCATCGTCGAGCAGGCTTTCAGGCGTCTCTGCCACGAGCGGCTTTTCGCCGAGTAAAACCAGCTTCTCATTCTTGCCCGGAAATTTGAGGAATTGCGGCGCCTTTGGTGTAGCTGGTGTCGAGGCAGGAGGGGGCGCGGCAGTTTGCGCCATGGCGGCCGGAATCAATCCGGC
>DAISKM010000219.1:516-6265 GCA_036820945.1 Pseudolabrys sp. | reverse complement strand
GCGGAGGCGAGCGCAAGTCCGAGGAACAAGCGGTCGATGCGCACAGCCGCGCCCTGATCGGGCGCGGCCAAGGTTGCGGTCGTCATGGAAACTCCAGGGCGCGGATCAGGAACCGAGGCCCAAGGCCTTTTTCAGATCGTCCCACTTCGTCCGCGCGGATTCAACCGGCCGATTAGGCTTGCTGGTCCACTCGACCATCGAGCCGGCATAGAGCCTGGTATCCTTCCGGTCGAGCACCTCGTGCAGCACGAACCAGTCCGTCGCTGCCCAGTGGCCCGTGTTGCAATAGCTCACGGCGGGCCCTGACGGCACCGCGTTCGCAATGGATACGAGTACTGCCTTGGGCTTCAGCCGGTTTGTCTGGCTGTCGTAGAAGCGCGCGCTGTCTATATTCAAAGCTCCGGGGATGTGACCGTAGGCCTGGGACGCGGCAGCTTTCTCCTTGCCGAAGAAAAAAGATGCCGGCCGCGCATCGACAAGCGTAGCGCCACCTTTGCCTTCGATCATCTCAACATCGTTGGCCAGGGCGAGGATGCTGTTGTCGACAGTCGCGGAAAAAATTTTCGGTGACGGCGGGCTAACACCGTTCTCGAGAGGCAAACCCGCCTGTCGCCAGGCGGCAATGCCGCCGTCGAGGATCGAAACATTTTTCACCCCGACATATTTTAGCGTCCAGTAGGTCCGCGCAGCTGAACCGAAATCCAGAACGTTTACTCCAGCCGGCACCACCACAACGTGCGTCGCTTCGTCGATGCCAAGATCGCCGATCAGCTTTTCAAGCTCCGGCACGGTCGGAACCATGAAAGGCACATTGTTGCGCGTGACGCGCCAACCGGCTTTGTCGTAGTCGCTGTGCACGCTGCCCGGAATGTGACCGGCCACGTAGGCTTGAGCCCCGCCACCGTTAATCGCCGACCGGATATCGAGCACGACCAGATCGGGATCGGCACGATGACTGTTAAGCCATTCCACACTCACGAGCGGTTCGGCGTGCGCTCCCGCCACCGAGGCGGCAAGCGCGGCGCTGAACAGAATGGCGGCGCCAAGGCGTCGCAGGGCGTCGGGCAGGGGAAACCGGAATGACGTTTTCATGGCCAGCTTTCGTTCGGCAGCCTCTCTGCGAGGCCAAAGATTATGCTTGAAATAGAATATTTTTCTCTGCTATGACAGATGTCGGTGTGAAATAAGAATTATATTCCCTAGTCACCATCAAGTACGGATGTTCGTGCTAGGGAGGAGCACCGAGAGAGAATGGATGCCATCGACCGGAAAATTCTTGCGGTTGTGCAACAGGACGCTTCGCTGTCGGTAGCCGAAATTGGCCAACGGGTCGGATTGTCGTCGACCCCGTGCTGGAAACGGCTGCAGCGGCTGGAGGCGGACGGCGTCATCACGCGCCGGGTAGCGATCGTCGATCCCGAAAAGGTCAATCTCGGCATAACCGTTTTCGTTTCCATCGAGACCGGCGATCACTCGCAGGAATGGCTGAGGAAATTTGCCGATGTCGTGGGCGCGATGCCGGAAGTGATGGAATTCTACCGCATGGCCGGCGATGTGGACTACATGCTGCGCGTCGTCGTAAGCGACATTGCGGGATACGATGCGTTCTACAAAAAGTTGATTGCGACGGTTCCGTTGAAAAACGTCACGTCACGATTCGCGATGGAACGGATCAAATCGACAACGGCGCTACCAATCGCAGAAGGCCGGTCGTGAAAACGTCAGTTGCAGGCCTTGCCGTCGTAAACCGGCGCCGTGATACGCGGGCTCATGTACATCTCGTCCGAGAGCTCTTTGCCCGAGGCTGCAATGTGGCTGAAGCCGGGGCTGAAGCCGGTTACCGGAATGTACAGGTAGCTTATTTCACTAAAAAGCAGCCATGAGTCCGGAATTGCGAGGTTCACCGGAATAGTTACGACATCGCCGTCGGCGCGCGGAGTGACACTGGCTGATGCGACACCCCACTTCACTTTTGCAATGCCCGCACCGTCAATCTTGAGACAGGACAACTTGACGGACGTCGTTCCCGTATAGGGCGACATGATCGCCGTTGCGGCGGCGAATAGATTGTCCTTGTCGGCTGGGCTGATTGTCGTGACCTGTGCCGCCAGGTTAGCCAGCGCTCCCGCGGTCAGCGTGACCTTGCGGTATGCGGCTATGCCTTCTGAAATCTCGATGCAGCCGATATAGAGGCCGATCATCAGCGGCGCCAGAAGAGCAAATTCGATCGCCGAAGCGCCGCGCTTGTCGCGGCCGAAATGGCGCAACCGGCCAAATGTCTTTGCTGTCATGACCACCCGCCTCATTGATAAGGCTCGTTACGAAAAACAGCTGTCGCCACGAGCAACCGTTTGTTGCCGTTCAGAGTGGACAGGTGATTGCCCAGCAGAGAAACGTAAATCGGCCATTCATAATAGAGCTTGACCACTTCAATATCGCCGACGCCACCCGGGCTGTAGGTCACCTTTGTCGTATCAAACTGGCCGTCGGTCACAGGGGGGTCGTCGTTGATTGCCGAGAAGTTGGCATAGGTCTTTACGTCGACATACATCTTGCCGGAGCAATCAAACAATCCATAAACGCGTGCGCAGACCGCGGTCTTGAAGTCTTCCTTGCTCCATCCGCCCGTTTGGGCCTGGCCCGTCATGATGAGGGGCGCTGAATCTTGCACTGCGGTTTCGAGCGTCTGGCCCGCGAAAAACACCAGCGCGGTTTCCAGAATTGCAAAAGTCAGTCCCAGAAATGGAAGGGCGATGAACCCAAATTCAACGGCCGCCGAGCCGTCTTGCTGCCGCACGAAGCGACGCAGGAGGCGGGACGGCATCAGCCGACAGATACCTGCTGAAATCTTGCTGCATTTAGGTTCTGGCATGGCAAGCATCTCGATTTCTGATCGGTGCCGAAAACGCCAAAATTCATAGCAAGAGCGCGTTTTTTAATTCTTGCCAAAACCCTAAGCACAGCCCCGATCGCGTTAAGCGACCGTTAACCGTGACCGGACTGCCGGGAGGGATTTACCGCGTTGGTGCAGCGGTTTGTGCCTGTCCGTTGCGCGCACCAGTCTCCGCCAGGGTGGCATTGAAGTATGCGGGCGAATCGCCAAGCGTGATTCGGCGCTCGCAATTGGGAGCACAACTATAGGATTCGCGTTCAACGCCCTTATAGACCGTAACCACGTCCTCGGTCCCCGCGCCGAGCACCTGCACGGACTTGCTCAGGAGCACACGCCCGGCCCGATCGAGCGCCAACAAATTGGTCGTGCCAAAGCCTTTGCCGGTCACGACCAGAATGCCACCACTCTGCAACGTGGCGTCGGCAATCAGGGGGTTTCCGATGACAATTGTGGCGACTCGGTCTGGCAGCTGCATGACTTCTGCCCGGTCGACGCTTATCGTCATTGGGTCAGCCGCACGCGCCGGCGTCGCGGCAATCACGCAGATTGCCGGTACAGCCAGCAGCCACAATCTCACAGGTCGCCTGCAGTGCTTAGACGGAATGGACATCGCGCTCTCCAGCACGGTACGCACAACAGGACCGTAAAAAGGGCTCACGGGGTACTCTATTCCCTGAGTTGACTGTAAATTGGTGAACGAAGTGCAAAGAGTTTACCGCTGGCGTCGTAATCACAAGAAAAATCAGCGGCGAAACGGATAGAGCATCTGTGCGGCGAACCCCTCCGGGAATCGTTTGTCGTCAATGCCATATGCGTCCGGAAGCTTGCGCGCGGGCATATAAAACGTGCCGAACAGCAGATCCCATATCGGAAACGTGCCGGCAAAGTTCTTAGATCCGCCTCGATCCGCAGCGGTATGGTGCCAGCGGTGGAAGACTGGCCCTGCAATGACGTATTTGAAGGGCCCGAGCGTCCAGTTCAGATTGGCGTGCACGAATGCGGAAGACGCGGTCGTGAAGGGGCCGACCCACAACATGACATTGGGTGAAATGCCGGCAAGCAATAGGCCCGGTCGACGAGGACGGTGCCAAAGAAAATATTGACGGGATGAAACCTGGCTGCCGAAATCCAGTCGAGTTCTTCCGATGAATGATGGACGGAATGGTATTTCCACAAGCCGGCGCCATGAAAGCCGCGATGGATCCAGTATGTCAGGAAATCCGAAACGATCAGAAAGGTCAGGGCCTGAGCCCACAGGGGCATCTTGGCCAAGGGACCGAAGCCATCGTCGTAGAAGCTGATCAACGCTTCGGCGCCATGAATGCCGTAGAAATACGCTGCACCCATAACCATGAAGCCGATGCGCACAAACCGGGCCGCGAGAGGAATCAAGAACCAGTAGCAGATGTCCGTAACGATCTCGCGTTTGCGCCACCACGGCCGGCCTGGATTGCAAGCCGACCAATGTGTCAGCGCGCCGAATACGATGCCGAACGCGATCGAGATTGGAATAAGCTTGAACATGGTCTCGCCGGCAACTTTAGCGACTGCAAATGCCTCAGCGAGCATCGGCGAAAGACCTGCGTTGGAGTCCCGGACCACTTCGGTATCGGAGTGCCCGGTTAAAATGAAATGAATGGTGCAGAAGATCCGCGCGGGGCGTCACGACTGAGCCATGATGCCGCGGGCACCAATGAGGCGTTAGTGATTCATCAACCGCGCCGTTAAGCGCCAAATGCGCCCGAGGCAGAACAAAAACCGTCTTAACCGGTGGGCAACGCGTAATCATCTACGTTCGAACGCAGTGAGTTGCGTCAGGGGACGAGTAATCATGGCAGCCGATGCAATCAGGCTTTTGCTCTTCCCTGCACTTATGGCTTTTGCCGCATCCAGCGACCTCCTGACCATGACGATCTCGAACCGGTTGTCGCTCGCGCTCGCCGGGGGATTCTTCCTGCTCGCGATGATCACAGGCATGACTCTCCACGCGTTTGGCATGCATCTGGCCGCCGCGGCCGTAGTCCTTGTGATTGCATTTGCTTTCTTTTCACGTGGCTGGATCGGCGGCGGCGACGCAAAGCTCGCAGCAGCGACTGCGCTGTGGTTCGGTTTTGATCATCTTCTCGACTATACGATCTATGCCTCTTTGTTCGGTGGCGCGTTGACCCTGGCGATATTGCAATTCCGCAATCTTCCCCTGCCGGCCCTTTTTGCGCGTCAACCCTGGATTCTTCGTCTGCATGAAACGGGGGGAGGCGTACCCTATGGCATCGCCCTCGCGGCGGCGGCCCTTGTGATTTATCCGAAAACCGGCTGGATGCCGGCCTGAGGCCGGTGCGATCCGCAGCGTTAGCGCTGCAACAAAACATTAACTCGATTTGGATACCGCTCCTTAACCATACCTTGACCTTTAGCTGCTGAAATCCGGTGCGAGCGGCCGCATTGGCGGCCGGGGCTTTACGCGGCCGATGTGGCCGCCCTGTCAGGTGAGTGGGGGCGTATGAAAGCTGCACGTATTGTGGTGCTGACTGTCGCCGTGGCAGCGGGTGGCATAGCCGCCCTGCTGGCTGGCAGATCTGAAAAACCGCCTGAGCCCAAGGCTGAGGTGCCCAAGTTCGACACGGTCGATATCTTGGTGGCGAAATCCGATGTCCCAAGGGGCCAGACGCTGACGCCGGCGGATGTCTTTTGGCAGGCCTGGCCGGCATCGACGGCCAGCGGCAATTTCATCCGCAAGACCGATCGGCCGAAGCAATCGAAAATGTTAACGGCATGATCGTCCGCTCGCCGTTGTGGGCGCATTGTTTGCCTTAGTCGATCTTGCATCGATCGGGGTGGCGGCCGAAGCAGCAACAC
>DAISKM010000219.1:0-506 GCA_036820945.1 Pseudolabrys sp. | reverse complement strand
AAGGCCAAAGGGTCCGGGTTCATGGCAGCCATCCTGCCGTCCGGCATGCGCGCCATTTCGACCCAGATCTCGGCCGAAACCGGGGCGGGCGGTTTCATTCTGCCAAACGATCGCGTCGATGTGATTTTGACGCCTCGTTCCAACCGCGATGCCAACGCAGCCGGCGGAATGAGCAGCGAGACAATCCTCCGCAACATTCGCGTACTGGCGATCGACCAGACCATAGAAGAGAAAAACGGTCAGAAGGTCGTCGTCGGCAAGACGGCAACTCTAGAGCTTTCGCCCGGCCAGGCGGAAACTCTGGCGCTATCGCAACAGCTCGGCGCATTGTCGTTGGCATTGCGCAGCCTTGCCGACAGCGCCGCCGATGATTCGAAATCGGACGAGACGGACACTCGCCGTAACGTCAACGTCGTGCGGGTTTGGCGTGAGCCATACGACCACGCCGCGAGGACCAATTGGGGATGAAGGGGGCTATGGCGAACCGGACAGCAATTTGCACAGCC
>DAISKM010000218.1:4490-6283 GCA_036820945.1 Pseudolabrys sp. | reverse complement strand
GATCAGGGAGGTGGCATGACGTCCTGGGGCAAG
The DNA here is from genome assembly GCA_036820945.1 of Pseudolabrys sp. GTDB lineage: Bacteria > Pseudomonadota > Alphaproteobacteria > Rhizobiales > Xanthobacteraceae > Pseudolabrys. The sequence goes on along the minus strand of DAISKM010000218.1, from coordinate 6,250 downwards.
GCATCGGCGGCGTATCTGCCCGGCCGATTGCGCCGGAGGAAGTTTGTGCTCTGCCAAAGATAGAACGCGAAGAAGGCGCCAATGAAAGCGGCGCCCGCATACGTTCCGGCCTGCAACGCGCGCACAACCAGTGCGGCAAGTCCCAAACCCACCCCCGTGAAAATAACCAGGCTTGGCCAGTACAAGAATGGGGTCTGGCCTTTTTCGAAGCATGCGCTAGGTGCGGCTTTCGAAACACGGCGGTGCAATTCGCGCACGAAGGCTGAGTAGGCACGGTCCAGTCGCTCCTGCTCCACCATGCTTTTCCAAGAACTGGAGGCGATCTTCAGCCTCGGCACGCCCTCCCCCCATAATTCGGTGAGGAAACGATGCGATTGCATGCTGTTTGGCCTGTAGGACATGCGCAAACGGCGAATATTGCGGTAAGGGACATGACCCGAGACGGCGCCGACAGCCCAATCAATGCCGTCCTCTGAAAGTTTGAATTCCCGCATCGCACCCATCACCGTCGGCCGATATGCGTAGGCGGCGACACTCTGTGCAACTTCAGGCGTCGGTTCGGTCAAGCCATTTCCCTCGCTGCGCAATTATCCAGTTCGCCGTGCGAAACCCACAGGCGCCGGCCGCAAGTGTTTCCATGGCTGAGGCGTTATAGTCGTTATGGCGAAGTTATCCGATATTTTTAGCGAAAAAGCGCCTCGGCCAACGTCGAAAATCTTGCGCCGCGATCGCGCAACGGCAGCGGCGGCGACCACATCAGCTTCGAAAGCCCTCCGACATCGGCTCGCGCATGGGCGAGGAAAACGAAATCCTGCGCACCCTGCTCCCCGATACCGTCCGATCGCGCATCCGCGACGCCCTGACAAAGATCATGGACCCGCCTATATAACGGGTGATGCGTACCCTTCTGGTGGTGGTGCCCTTGCTGGCACTGTTGGCTCTGTCGGTTTGGTTCGCGGGCGCCGCATGGGTCCGGCTCGGCGGCGAGCCAATCCCGGTGTACGGATATGTCGCAATCGTCGGCGGGGTGTTGTTCTCGCTGCTGGTCGGCGGCGGTCTGATGGCGCTCGTTTTTTACAGCAGCCGGCACGGTTACGACGACGACGCGCACCGTTTCGACAAAAAATGATCCATCCAGTCGCGAGCCGCGGCTGATTGCGACTTTCGTCGCAGGGAAAGCAATCCGGACGGCAGAGCGCGGTGGGCGCTTTTTTACATTTTAGTTATTTGCGTCGTTCCCGCGGCTTCTAGATCACACAAAACCACAAGGCCGCATGTCGCGGCGGGAGGTTCTCATGTGGGATCAGATCTACGATCCGCTTAACAGCAAATTCTTGTCGACCTGTGCCGCAGCGCTCCCGGTCGTGACGTTGCTTGTCTTGATCGCATCGAACAGGGTGAAGGCGCACATCGCCGCACTCGTGGCACTGGTTGTCGCTAATTTCGTGGCCATTGTTATCTTCACAATGCCGGCGGGCATGTCGCTGCGTGCGACAATTCTCGGCGCGGTGACGGGCTTCTTCCCGATTGGGTGGATCGTCCTCAATGTCATTTTTCTCTATCGGTTGACCGTGGAGAAAGGGACGTTTCAGACGCTCCAGACGGCTATCGGCAGCGTCACGGAAGACCGCCGCCTGCAACTCCTTTTGATCGCGTTTTCGTTCGGTGCGTTCTTCGAAGGGGCATCAGGTTTCGGCACTCCGGTGGCGGTGACGTCGGTGACCGAGCCGAACAGCAGGTCGGTGATCGTCGAGCGCTCG
>DAISKM010000218.1:0-4480 GCA_036820945.1 Pseudolabrys sp. | reverse complement strand
CGCTTGCGAGGCCGGCGATCGGCGTACCGAGCGCGCCATACGCGACCGGCGCAATCCTGATCGGGCTTGGCTTTTCGCCCCTTGCTGCGTCCGGCCTTTCACTCATCGCAAATACAGCGCCGGTCGCGTATGGCGCGCTCGGTACGCCGATCGCCGGCCTCGCAAGCGTGACCGACCTCGATCCATTTCTGCTGGGCGCCATGGTGGGACGGCAATTGCCGTTTTTTTCGCTGATCGTTCCATTCTGGCTGATCTGGGCGTTCGCCGGATACCGCGGCATGAAGGACGTCTGGCCGGCGATCCTGGTCACGGGGGTTTCCTTCGCCATCCCCCAGTTCCTGATCTCGAACTTTATCAATCCGTGGATCGTCGATATCGGTGCTTCGCTGATATCGATGGCCTGCCTGATCGGCTTTCTGAAAATCTGGAAACCGAGAGTTATCTGGACTTCCCCTGCCCTGCGCACCCGCGATGATTCAGCTGCCACCATGACCGACAGGCCGGTGAAGCCGTCAAAGACGCCGACCACTTCCGAAGTATGGTTCTCGTTGCTGCCCTGGATCATCGTCTGCGTCATCCTGCTCCTGTGGGGCACCAACGCGGTCAAAGGCATCCTGAATGCCTACGCGACCTGGAATTTCCCAGTGCCTGGGCTCCACAACATGATCAACAAGGTCGCTCCCGTGGTCCCGGCGCCAACGAAAGAGGCTGCCGTGTTCTCGTTTACCTGGCTGTCTTACACCGGCTCTGGCATGTTGATCGCGGCCATCATCTCCGGTCTGTTGATGGGGTTCTCGCCCGTACGGCTGGTGAAAGCGTACGGCGAGACCATCAAAATATGCGCGTACTCGCTCATCACGATCTCGGCGATGCTGGCGATCGGCACCTTGACGCGTCTGTCGGGGGTCGACGCTACGCTCGGTCTTGCATTCGCCGGCACCGGGGTCCTCTATCCCTTCTTCGGTACATTGCTCGGATGGTTGGGCGTGGCTCTGACCGGCTCGGATACGGCATCGAACATCCTGTTCGGAAACTTGCAAAAGGTTACGTCCCAGCAGTTGGGCCTGTCGCCGATCCTGATGGCCGCCGCCAACTCCTCCGGCGGCGTCATGGGCAAGATGATAGATGCACAGTCGATCGTCGTTGCTTCAACCGCTACCAACTGGTTCGGGCATGAGGGCACGATCCTTCGGTTTGTATTCAAGCATTCGATCGCGCTTGCTTGCCTGGTCGGCGTGCTGGTCATGCTGCAGGCATACGTCTTCACCGGCATGATCGTGCATTGACGCACCCATCCATCCTTGGCTGAAAGAAAGCCCTGCATCGATCGATGCGGGGCTTTTTTAGGTGGGCTGTATAGTGCTATCGACAGGCACACCCCGAAAGCGAGCCATGCCCAAATCCCTCGTCCAGGAGCAATTCGGCAAGACGGCAGCGAGCTACCTGATCAGCACGCCGCATGCGCTCGGCAAGAGCCTGGAGCGGCTCGTCGCCCTCACCTCCCCGCAAAAAAACTGGAACGCGCTGGATATCGCCACGGGCGGTGGGCACGTCGCCTACACCTTTGCGCCGCATGTCCGGCGTGTGTGGGCGACCGACATTACCCAGGAAATGCTCGACCTGGTAAAAGCGGAAGCGGACAAACGCGGCCTTGCGAATATTCGCACCGCCTACGCCAAAGCCGAAACGCTCCCGTTCGAAGACCAGAGTTTCGATCTCGTCACCTGCCGCATCGCGCCGCATCACTTCGATTCAATTCCGGAATTCCTCGCCGAGGTGCATCGCGTCCTGAAGCTCGACGGAATCTTTGCGGTGGTCGACAATGTCGTGCCGCATGGCAGCGTCGGAGATTACGTCAATGCCTTTGAGCGTTTTCGCGATCCAAGCCATTTGCGTGCCTGGACCATGGACGAGTGGCGATCCGCTTTAAAAAAACACGGATTCAGCATCGCGCACGAAGAGCAGATCTACAAAAAGATGGAATTCCAGAGCTGGGCGAGCCGGCACGACGAGACGATGCAGGCCTTGCTGCGGTCAATGCTGGCGCAGGTCACGCCCGAGGTAAAAGCGACCTTGGAGCCGCAGGGCACCGGAGCTGAACTGACCTTTCGTCTCTGCGAAGGCCTGTTCGTCAACCGGCGGACCTGATCGCCATCGGACGCGCCGGTATCGCTTGCGCCGGAACGCGATGCGCTGCAGACCCGCACTTCCGAACCGGAAACGGAGCGCATGCAGCGCGAATCCGAATTCAAGGAAGTAGATCAGGCACGGGCCCCCTCGGATGGAGTGCACCGCGGCGTTCGCACGCGCCTTTACCGCGAAGGAGGCCGCGCTGACGCGCGCCGAGAATACGATTGCGGCACTCAATGAGCACGTCGCCGCCCTGGAGGTTGCCCGCGCGACGGAAAACCAAGCTACCGATCAGAGAATCGAGGAACTCACCGTCTTGCTCCGCCGCGAGCAGATGCAGTGCTCGGTAGTGGAAGGTGCGCTGGAGACGGCGCGCAAGGATTTCGCCCGCCTGATGCGCGAGGCGTTAGCCCTTCAGCGTGCACAGGGAAAGCCGGATGATCCGGCTACATTGCGCCCCGGCCGGTGCGTGTTCGAAGCACCATCCCGCCACGCGCAGGATGTTTGGCGCGACGCCTTCAACATCGCCTGCCCGGCACACGCCGGACAGCTCGAGCGCGAAATGTGCTCGCGCATGATCGCACGTGGCGGTGAAGCGCGCTTACGTTGAGTTCATGACAGGTGGGTTCCGCGCAAGATTGTGGCGCGGTCCCTACCGGACCAGCTCGCGCATCGCGCGGTCGAGCCCCTCAAGGGTGAGAGGATACATTCGCCCGCCCATAAGCTGATGCACCATTGAAATCGAGTGCGTATACCCCCACTCCCGCTCGGCCAGTGGGTTAAGCCATACACAAGCCGGATAAGTACGGGTCATGCGCTCGAGCCAGATCGCGCCGGGCTCATCATTGTAGTGCTCTACCGAGCCTCCGGGCGCCGCTATTTCGTACAGAGACATGGAGGCGTCTCCGACGAATATGACCTTGTAGTCGTGCGGGTACGTGTGCAGGACGTCCCACGTCGGAGTGGTCTCCTGGAAGCGTCGGCGATTCTCTTTCCACACCCGCTCGTAGAGACAATTGTGAAAGTAAAAATACTCCATGTGCTTGAATTCGGATCGGGCGGCTGAGAACAATTCCTCGGTCGCCTTGATGTGCCAGTCCATTGAGCCGCCCACATCGAAGAACAGAAGGACCTTGACCGCATTGTGCCGCTCAGGACGCATCAGGATGTCGAGGTAGCCCTTGTGGGCCGTGCCCTTGATGGTGCCGTCGAGATCCAGTTCTTCAGGCGCGCCCGTGCGAGCGAATTTCCGCAGGCGACGCAGTGCCAGTTTGATATTGCGCGTCCCCAGTTCGACCTCGTCATCGAGATCCTTGAATTCGCGCTTGTCCCATACCTTGACGGCGCGGAAATTGCGGTTGGCGTCCTGACCGATGCGAACGCCCTCTGGATTGTAGCCATAGGCCCCGTAAGGCGAGGTGCCGGCAGTCCCAATCCATTTCGATCCGCCTTGGTGGCGGCCCTTCTGCTCGGCCAAGCGCTTGCGGAGCGTTTCGAGTAGCTTGTCGAGACCGCCCATCGCCTCGATCTGCTTCTTCTCCTCCTCCGTCAGATATTTTTCGGCGAGCTTTTTCAGCCATTCGACGGGAATATCGGCTTCGACGACGTCATCGAGCGTTTCCAGTCCCTTGAAGACGTGACCGAACACGCGATCGAATTTGTCGAGATTGCGCTCGTCCTTCACCAGTGCCGCGCGCGAGAGAAAATAAAAATCATCGACCCGGCGCGAGGCGAGATCGGCCTCCATCGCCTCCATCAGCGTGAGATATTCACGCAACGTTACCGGCAGGCCGGCATTTTTGAGCTCCTGGAAGAAAGACACGAACATCAGTGGGCCTTCCTTAGTGCGAACCGGTTGCCGGAAGGCGACCGGGCTGTCTTGGGTCAAGGCCGGATTTGACCTAGACTTGGATTTCCAAGCACTCCTAGGCTACGGCCACAGTGGCCGGTCTGAGATCTTATAAGCGCGGACCGTAAGTCCCGCGATACAAAATCCGCGCCGGCGAGCGCGGGGGAGGACATCCATGGCCAAGAAATCACTCAATGTGAATGGCAAGCGCGTGTCCGTCACGTACGACGACCCGCAGATACCGCTACTTTATCTGTTGCGAGACAATCTTGGGCTGCACGGCCCCCGCTTCGGGTGCGGGCTCGGACAGTGCGGCGCTTGCACCATCCATGTCGATGGTGTCGCTGTACGCTCTTGCATCACGCCGCTTGCCACCGTCAGCGATAAGCAAAAAGTGGTGACGCTTGAAGGTCTCGGGTCCCCACAAAAACCGCATCCTGTTCAGAAGGCCTTCATCGACGAGCAGGCGGCCCAGTGCGGCTACTGTATCAACGGCATGAT
>DAISKM010000217.1:0-6295 GCA_036820945.1 Pseudolabrys sp. | reverse complement strand
CAGGTGCCGTTGCTGGAAGTCGCACCTGGCCGTCATCTCGCGGAATCCAATGCCATCCTTTGGTACGTCGCCGGCGGCTCAACTCTGGCGCCGGAAGACCGCATTGCACGGGCCGAAGCGCTGCAATGGATGTTCTTCGAGCAGCACAGCCTCGAGCCGAACATCGGAGCCGCTTATTTCTGGCTTACGTTGATCAAGGGCGGCCGCGAACTGCAAAGCCATGCCCTCGAAGACTGGATGGAAAATGGTTATCGCGCACTTGGCGTGATGGAAACCCACCTCACCCGTTTTCCGTATTTCGTCGCGAACCATTTCACCATCGCGGACATCGCGCTGTACGCCTATGCGCATGTCGCGGAGCAGGCCGATTTCAACCTCAGCCGATTTCCGGCGATTCGCGTCTGGCTTGCCCGCATCGCTAACGAGCCGGGCTACATCCCCATGACCTGGCAGCCGGAGCTGGTGCCGGCTAAATAACGCCCGGAATCTCAAAGATTTTTACCGAACGCCACAAAAACGCCGCGCTTCGTAACCGGCTGCGCCTAATTCGAGCCGAACCGTTGCCGGGTTCCCACGTTATGGAAATGAGATTATAGAGACCGACCTTTTTCAGGTTCGCCATGCAAAAGGACAATACGTCTGCCGGCTTCATGTCTCCGGCCGATCACCTCGGCAGCCAACGCCGATTTGCAGCCTTTGTGGTTCAATTGGCCGCCAGCATTGCGCTCGTGCTGTCGACGCTTGTCGCTGCCACGGCAGTTGCACGCGCCGATGTGGTGACCAATGTAATCGACAACGAGAGCAGCCTGTTCGCCATTGCGCTTTTGCTGGGCCTGTTCTTTATCGGAATAGGCAGCCTCACGGTTCTACCGTTACCGCATCAACCTCGCCGCCCCGAAACGCACCGCTAACACCCCTACCGGAACTCTCTGCGATGGCGCAAAGTTGACGCGACATCGAGGGAGATTTGCATGCGACTCGTGCTGGTGCTGTGCGGGGCGTTGATCGCAGCCGCGATCGCAAGTGCGGCCGATGCGGTTTACCCGAGCTCAGCAGGCAACCTTGCGGTTCAAACGGTTGCCACTGGCCTAGCGCATCCTTGGTCGCTCGCATTCTTGCCCGACGGTCGCATCCTTGTGACCGAACGGCCGGGGCGGATGCGCCTCGTTACTCAAAACGGCCAATTGTCGCCACCCCTTGCCAACGTGCCAAAGGTGTTTGCCGTCAGCCAGGGCGGTTTGCTCGACGTGATCCCTGACCGCGGATTCGCCCAGAACCGCACAATCTACTTTTCGTACGCTGAGCCATTCAATGGCGGCGGACGGACAGCGCTTGCCCGCGCGCGGCTCGATGATAGCGAGGCACCGAGACTGACTGATGTGAAAGTCATATACCGCCAGTACGGTCCGCCCTCGCATGGAAACCACTTCGGCAGCCGAATCGTCCAAGCAATGGATGGCACCTTGTTTGTGACCAACGGCGAGCACTTCACCGATCGCGACATGGCACAAACGCTCGATAACGACTTGGGCAAGATCGTGAGGATAACCACTGATGGCACGGCACCCCCTGATAATCCGTTTGCGAACAAGCCCGGGGCCAGGCCCGAAGTCTGGTCCTATGGTCACCGCAATCCGCAGGGGCTCGCGTTAAATCCCGCTGACGGGAAATTATGGGAGCAGGAGCACGGAGCCAGGGGCGGCGACGAGATCAATATCATCCAGAAAGGCCACAACTACGGCTGGCCGCGTGTGAGCTATGGGGTCAACTATGACGGGACGCCGGTCGGGACCGGAAAGACGAAAATGGAGGGCGTCGATGATCCGCGCTGGCACTGGACACCATCGATCGCACCGTCGGGCATGGCGTTCTACACGGGTGATCTGTTTCCGACCTGGAAAGGCAGCCTGTTTAACGGGGCGCTGAAGTCCCAGCTGCTGTCGCGGCTTGAGCTCAAAGGAGACGCAGTGGTGAAGGAGGAGCGCCTGCTGCAGGCTTTGAACGAACGCATTCGCGATGTGCGCCAGGGACCGGAGGGCGCGCTCTATCTGCTCACCGACAGCGCATCCGGGCGCATCTTGCGCGTTGTGCCCGCGCGCTAGGTCACCACTTATGAAACACGAAAAAAGCGCCGGCCGCGATCAGCGCAAAACCGAAGCCCTGACTGAGCGTTAAAGGCTCGCGCAAGTAGACGTACGAAAATCCAGCGAACACCACAAAGGTGACGACCTCCTGGATTGTCTTCAATTGTGCCGGATCGTAAACGGCGTTGCCGTAGCGATTGGCGGGTACAGCCAGGCAATATTCGACGAATGCAACTCCCCAGCTGATCAAGATCACATAAAAAAGTGGTACTTCCTTATAACGAAGGTGCCAATACCAGGCGGCGGTCATGAATACGTTGGACCCGACAAGCAGGACGATCGGACGCACGTAAGGCGATAGTGCAAGCATGGAACTCCTTGGGGCGACTGTGGGTGTATCGGGAGGGGTCGCATCTACACGCTCATGCCACCAAAGCCAATCGGGGATCTGCATGGCTTCATCGCAGCTGTTCCAATAGCCTCGTGCTCTCTCTGCGGCGCATAAGCTGCCCCTCCTCCGTCGGTTGACCCTGCTCTGCAGGACCGCAATTTTTTGCTGGCATCCATGTGTGCTAGCTTTTGAGCTTAACCGCGCTTCGCGCGGACTTGCTTTCGCCGGGAGTCTACGATGCGCAGCTTTGGTTTTGTGGCGGCTTTCACGTTTTTTCTGCTGGCTGTTGAAACCCCGGCAATTTCACAGGCACAGCCACGCAATCAGCCCCCGCCACCGGCCAAGCCAGCACCGTACAAGGTCGTCGCTATCAAACCGCCGCAGCCGAACAACGACGCCGGTCTTGAAGCCCTCCGCAAGCAGATCGGCGAAGCGGTGCAGAAAAAGGACCGTGCTGCACTGGCAAAGCTTGTGGTCCCTCAGGGATTCTTTTGGGAGCGCGAAAATGGCGATCGTGCCGACAAGCGCAAATCGGGTGCCGACAATCTCGGCGCAGCGCTCGGCCTGAACAATAAGGACGGCGCCGGCTGGGACATGCTTGCGAGTTTTGCCGACGATCCAACGGGCTCTCCCTCACCGGAGCATAAAGGCGCGGTTTGCGCGCCAGCCGATCCAACCTTTGACGTGAAGGCATTCAATGACTTGATGCAGGCGACCAAGACCAACCCGGACGAGTGGGCGTACCCGGTTTCCGCGGACGTTGAGGTGCGCGCCACACCCCAGCCCGGCGGAGCTGTTATCGACAAGCTTCCCGTCGGGTTCGTACGCGTCATGCCGGAGGACACGCCTAATCTTCCTGCGTTCCTGCGCATCGTCACGCCGGCCGGCAAGATGGGTTACGTTTCTGTCGACTCCATCGCGCCGATCGGCAACGACCAGATCTGTTATGTCAAGGATGCGAGCGGCTGGAAAATTGGCGGCTATATCGGCGGGGGCGACTCTCAATAGCCAGCGCGTCATCCATAGCGCAGTTTGAGGGCGAGGATCGGCGCCATCAGGGCGAGAGTCACCGCGTTCGAGCCAATCAGCGGCCAATCGTTGATGGCAATCCCGTACGCGAGCCACAGCATGATTCCCAAGGTGAACGAGCCAGTCGCCGGGAGCGACAACGCTCGTGCCTCCTTTTCGCGCAGGACTTTGAGCATCTGTGGCAGCCAACACACCGTGGTGAGCAAGGCGCCCGTCGCGCCAAGAAGATCAATGATCCATGGGAATGTCATACGTCGGCCATACGACTGATTCGCCTCCGCTGTGTGACAATCTTGCCTTTGCCGACGGCTGCGCGCAGGCTCATCGGATGACATCCGCAACCTCCCCTCGCCGTATCAACTGTGCACGATGCGGGATGTCGTTCGAATGCGGATTTTCCGCCGATTGCTGGTGTGCTGGCGAACCGTACCGCCTGCCCCTGACCAAGGCCCGGCTTGAGGACTGTTTCTGCCCCGCTTGCCTGCGCAAGGCGGCGGCCGCACTTGCGAACAGCAGGCGCGAGGCAGAACAGGGCCGCTAACGCGGCAAGACAGGCGACCTGCATTCCTCTATAGGAGGGGCCGCCGCAGTCAGCGGCCACAAAAAGAAAGACAATTCTCATGATTGACTTTTATGCGCTGACCAGCCCGAACGTGCAGAAGATCTTCATCATGCTCGAGGAATGCGGGCTGCCCTACAATATCAAGCCCGTTGACGTATGGGCGGGCGAGCAGTTCACGCCCGAATTTGCCAGGATCAATCCATTGCTGAAGGTGCCGGCGATCGTCGACAGCGACGGACCAGGCGGGAAGCCTTACACGGTGATCGAGTCGGGAGCGATCCTGATCTACCTCGCCGAGAAGACCGGCAAGTTCATTCCACACGAGCCGGTCGCTCGATACGACACGTTGCAATGGGTCATCCTTCAGGTCGCAAATGTCGGCCCGATGGCGGGCCAACACGTGCATTTCAGCAAATTTGCCGGACCCGGCAACGATTACGGCGCGAGCCGCTACCGCACGCAGGTGCTCAACCTGTTCGACGTCTACGAACAACGGCTATCGGCACGCCCTTACATCGCCGGCAGTGAATACACCATCGCGGATATCGCGGCATGGCCATGGCTGCGCAATTTCGAACTTCTTGCGATCGATCCTGCCAGATATCCAAAAATCAAGTCCTGGGCGGACAAGATCGCGTCGCGTGAAGCGGTCAAGCGGGCGCTCGCACAGGTCGGCACGCTGAAATCGGTCCGGGACAAAGCCTCCGACGACCAGAAGGACCGTTTTTTCGGCCGCGGAAAATACGCCCGCGCGTAATTCAGCTGCACCGAAGCATTGCCACGCTGTCGTCACGATGCGATCTTAGGTTCACGCCGAATCGAATCTTGCAGAAATGACCTCGCGCGATGCCCCCGGCATCGCGCGCAGCCGTATTGAGCGCATAAATGTTTCGCTTTTTTGAGACGTCACTCGCACCGACCGCGGTGCCGGACAATGCCGAGCCGCCATCCGGCCTGGCCGCTTTCTATTGGCATTTCGCCCGGCAGGCGAAAGCGCTGTTCATTGGTCTGTTTGCCATCGGCTTCGTCGTTGCGCTGCTCGATGTGATGATACCGGTCTTCATTGGCAAGGTAGTGACGCTGGTGACGGAAAGCAGACCGGAAATGCTGCTGGCGACCTCCTGGTCATGGCTGCTTGGCATGGCGATCGTCCTGCTGGTCTTGCGTCCGGCTGCGTTCACCATCCAGCATTTGCTGATAAACCAGGCGATTGCGGCCAACGTCTCCAACCGCATCCGGTGGCAAAACCATTGGCACGTGTCGCGTCAGTCGTGGACATTCTTCCAGAACGATTTCGCCGGTCGTATTGCCACGCGCGTGATGCAGACCGGACCGGCGATCCGTGAAAGCCTCGTCGCACTGCTCACGGCCGTCTGGTTCATCATGATCTACGGCACATCGTCGTTAATTTTGCTGGCGTCCGCAGACCGTTGGCTGGCGTTGCCCGTGCTGCTGTGGTTCGCGAGCTATGTGGCGATGCTGCGGTATTTCGTGCCGCGCATGCAAAGCAAATCAAAGGTGATGTCCGAAGCGCGCTCGATGCTGACCGGCCGCATCGTCGACACCTACACCAACATCGTTACGGTGAAGCTGTTCGCACGCGCGAAGGACGAGGATGCCTATGTGCGGGAAGCGATCGATCATCACACGGGTCGTTTCCACGAATCGCTGCGGCTCAACACGCTGTTCGCGCTCACCTTGATAATGCTGAACGCTTTCCTGATCACCGGTACGGGCGCATTCGCGATCATCTTGTGGCGCCATGGCCACGTGGGTGTCGGAACGGTAGCCATGGCCCTGCCGATGACCACGCAGATCATCAGTGCTTCTCACTGGGTAGCCTGGCAGGTTACGGACATTTTCGAGAATGTCGGCGTGGTGCAGGAAGGTATGATGACGATTGCACGGCCAATTGCGCTCAGCGATCGGCCGGATGCCCGCGCGCTCAAGATTGCGCGTGGGGAAATCCGGTTCGAGGACATCCGTTTCGGCTATGGCCGCCAAAGCGGGCTCATCGACGGTCTAACCCTCGATGTACGGCCTGGCGAAAAAATCGGCCTGGTCGGTCGCTCGGGAGCCGGCAAATCAACGCTGGTCAATTTGCTATTGCGGTTCGTCGATCTGGAAAGCGGGCGTATCCTGATCGACGGACAGGACATCGCCGCCGTTTCGCAGGAAAGCCTCCGCACGCAAATTTCCATGGTCACTCAGGATACATCCCTATTGCAT
>DAISKM010000216.1:0-6298 GCA_036820945.1 Pseudolabrys sp. | reverse complement strand
CGGCGGCCGTTCGAGGCAACGCCGGCGCAGGCGGATATTGCGGAACAGCCTCAGCCAATCGGGGATTGCGTGTTGGTCATTGATGACGACGCGACGGCGCGCGAACTCATTGCCAATCACCTGCGTGAAGAGGGATTTTCGGTAGCAACCGCCAACAGCGGCCGCGATGGCCTGAAGCGTGCACAAGAGCTCCGGCCGATCGCAATCACACTTGATGTGCTCATGCCCGATCTCGACGGGTGGACTGTCCTGGCGGCGCTGCGCGGCAATCCAGAGCTTGCCGATATTCCGGTTGTCATGGCGACGATCACCGACCAGCAGCGAAAAGGCATGGCGCTCGGCGCCGCCGGTTATCTCACCAAGCCGATCGATCGAGACCACCTGGTTGCGCTGCTGCGGCCATTCCAGGCGCGCGCGCGGCGAACGCGCGTGCTCATGGTCGAGGACGACCCGGCTCAACGGATGTCAATTCGGTCTGTGCTCGAGCCTCAGCAATGGCGGGTGACCGAAGCGGACAACGGCAGGGTAGCGCTCGAGATCCTCGCAAAAGAGATTCCAGACATCATCTTGATCGATTTGATGATGCCCGAAATGGACGGGTTCCAGCTGATAACGGCATTGCGGGAGCGCGCTGACTGGCGGCGCATCCCGGTCATCGTAATAACGGCGCTTGACCTAACGGCCGCCGACCGAGCGCGGCTTAATTCCGGGGTCGAGGGCATTTTGCTGAAGAATTCGTTCGACCCCGCCCACCTGGTGCAAACGGTGCGCCAGGCAGTGACCAATGCGCGCCACAAGAATTTGTCGGAGGTTGTTTCGTGACCAAGGTTCTTTACGTTGAGGATAATGATGACAACGTCTACATGATGAAAATGCAATTCGAATTGCTTGGCGGATTCGAATTTCTGACGGCCGAGGATGGCGAAGCCGGATACGTCAAGGCCAGGGTAGAGCTGCCGGATCTGATCCTGATGGACCTGGATTTGCCGATTGTCGATGGCTGGGAATTAACCCGCCGGCTCAAAAGCGATTCGACGACCCGTCACATACCGGTGATTGCCCTGACCGCACACGCGCTGGCGGGTTCTCGCGAGCAGGCGCTTGCCGCCGGCTGCGACGAGTTCGATACAAAACCGATCAATTTCGAGCGGCTCATGCAAAAAGTGGATTTTCTCCTTGGGAGCAGCCGCGCCACCGGATAAAGGGCAGTCGCGTGTCAGTCGGCGTGCAAACCGGTGCTGACGTCTGCGTTCCGGCATTTATGCAACAGCGGCGTCTTGCTGCCGCGCGCCAAGGCGATCCCATCCCTGACGCGAACTGAGCCGCTATCGGTCTGATTGAACATGGTGCGGCGCGTCTTCTCGCGCACGGCAAAAACGAGCTTTTGTCGCTCTTCGGCCTCGGTGCCAGGTTGAAAGATCACACTGACCGACAGATTGGTGGGCGAAACTTTTTCCGCGGACAATACGCTGTAGCGGTTGACCGTATAGTTGGGGCCGAGATCGTGGTCCTCGAGGACCAGCCCCGCACTTGGCATTGTGATGCTGACGTGGGGATTAACGGGTGTCGGAGGGCTGTTGCAATTGGTCGCCCAGTTTCCAAACAGACTGAACTGATTGAATAGTTCTTCGACCGATTCCGCATTCGCACGACTGAGCATTGCGAAGGACGCACATAGGGCAAGGACTGCCGACAACCGCATCGCTTCGCCACTCCGCATGGAAGTAGAATAGCAGCCGTCGGATCGGCGGCAATTGATTTAGGTCAGAAGACTGAAAGATTTAGAACGCAGGTAACGTCGATACCTACCTGAAAGTCAGGTTGGCCGCTTTCACCACGTCGGCAAAACTTCTGATATCCTCGTCGATACGCTTTTTGAATGCATCTCCGGTCGGGCCTCCCGGCTTAACGGCCATCTTGCGAAGACCATCCTGAACCGCAGGATCGGCAAGCGCCTTGCCGAATTCCGCCGTCAGCTTGGCGACGATCGGAGCCGGCGTGCCGGCAGGAACGAAGAACCCGCTCCACAACTCGGTGTTGACGTCCGGAAATCCGGCTTCGGCCATGCTCGGCACATCGGGCAGCTCGGCGGAGCGCTCCGACCCGGTGACTGCCAGCGCACGAATCTTGCCCCCTTTGACCAGCGGGATGACGGGCGGACCATCCGAGATAGTGAAAAGGCTTTGTCCGGAAACCACGCTCAGGTTCGACTCATTGCTGCTCTTGTAGGGAATTCCCACCGCAGGCATCCCGCTTTTGAGCTTGAGCAGCTCGCTTGCAATAGTGAAGGCGGGCGATGAGGTACCATAGTTTGACTTTTCCGGATTGGCCTTCGCCCAGGCGATAAGCTCCTTCAAGTCCTTCGCCGAGTGGTCCGCCGGTACGACGAGCACGAGCGGGAACGAGGCGATCATGTTTAATGGAATGAAACTGTTGCTTGCATGATAGCCCAGGTCGGGAAAAATAGCGGTGGCAATAGACATCTGTCCGGTTGCGCCCACGAGAACCGTGTATCCATCGGCCGGTTGTCGGGCGACGAATTCGGCGGCGATCCGGCCCCCGGCGCCCACGCGGTTTTCGATCACGGTTGTGGCGCCGGTACTTTCCTGAAATTTTTGCACCACCAGGCGAGCGAACAAGTCGTTGCCGCCACCGGCTGCGAAGCCGACAATGAAATGGATCGGTTTGTTCGGATAGTCAGATTGCGCACGCGCATCTCCCGCATATGCGAGAAATACTAACAATGCGCACAATATGCCGCTGCGAAACCTCGCCATGTTTTTTTATCCCCGTTTGCGCGCCTTCCCTCCCCGGCCGCGATGGCAAAAGCGTACACCCGCGACGCTGACGGGAAAACGCTTCCGCCATGATCTGCTACTGTTTGATGCACCCAGCCGTGACCTAAGAGCCGACCATGACGACAATACGCGGTTTACGTCGATACAACCATGGCGCGAGCGATGAAATTTTCGGTCATCCACGGGCACTTGCGTACCTGTTCGCAACCGAAATGTGGGAACGCTTCTCCTACTACGGCATGCGGGCACTGCTCGTTCTCTACATGGTCAAGTATCTGTTTGTCTCGCCGCGCGAAGGAGCGGTGATTGGCCTTGCGTCCTTTCAGAGTGCGCTGGAACTCGTGTTCGGTCCGCTCGCTCCCCAGCCTCTCGCCTCGCAAGTCTACGGTTTCTACACAGGCCTGGTCTATTTGACGCCAATCCTCGGTGGATTGCTGGCTGACCGGGTGCTGGGTCAGCGTCGGACGGTGGTCATCGGCGCCACGCTAATGGCTATTGGCCATTTCATGATGGCGTTCGAACGGCTCTTCCTGTTCGCGCTGGTATTTCTCATCTTGGGTAACGGTGCTTTCAAGCCGAACATATCGACCCAGGTTGGTTCCCTTTACCCGCCTGGCGATCGGCGCAGGGACCGGGCTTTTTCGATCTTTTACGTCGGTATCAATCTCGGCGCATTCCTTGCGCCATTGATCTGCGGCACTCTCGGCGAGGAGCTTGGCTGGCACTACGGGTTCACAGCCGCAGGGATCGGCATGACCCTCGCTCTCATGATTTACCTCATCGCGACACCTCATCTGCCTGACGACGCATTCGCCCGGCGCGCCTTGCCGGCCGGCGGCCTGGATG
The DNA here is from genome assembly GCA_036820945.1 of Pseudolabrys sp. Lineage (GTDB taxonomy): Bacteria > Pseudomonadota > Alphaproteobacteria > Rhizobiales > Xanthobacteraceae > Pseudolabrys. Next base: position 2,654 of record DAISKM010000216.1, on the reverse strand, counting down.
CGAATGCATGGCGGTCGATCATCGCGCTGCTTTTGCTGTTTGTTCCGGTCAGCCTGTTTTGGGCGACGTATGAGCAACAGGGCAACACGATCACACTTTGGGCCGATCAATTTACTGATCGTCGCGTCATCGGCGGCGAAATCCCGGTGACCTGGTTTCAAGCGTTCAATCCGTTCATGATTTTCGCGTTCACGCCACTCATCATCGCGTTCTGGCGCAGCCAGGGCGCAAGAGAGCCATCAACGATCACCAAACTGGCGATCGGATGTCTGCTCAATGCCCTCGCCTACCTTGTCATGGTGGTTGCGGCCCTGGTTGCCGGAGGCGGGAAGGCAAGCTGGCTGTGGTTATTCGTGTACTTCGTGACTATCACCGTGGGTGAGCTATACCTTTCGCCGACGAGCCTATCGCTGGTGACAAAGATCGCACCAAAGCCGCTGTTGTCTATGATGATGGGCGTATGGCTCGCAACCAGTTTCGTCGGAGGATTTCTCGCCGGGTATCTCGGCACGTTCTGGTCGACGATGGATAGGAGCAGTTTTTTCCTGATGCTTGCCCTGATATCGCTCGTTGCCGGCGTCGCGATCCTCCTCTTGCGCGCCCCGCTTCGTTCGGTGCTGCGAGACTAGTCGAGCGGCAATCCGACATATTGCTCGGCAAGCGAGGTCGAGGCCGCGCGCGAACTGGTGAGATAATCGAGATCGGAGAGCTGCCGACGACGGTCAAACGCCGACTCATTCGGAAAGCGGTGCATGATCTGGGTCATCCACCATGAGAACCGTTGCGCGTACCACACCCGTCGCAGGCACTTCGACGAATAATTCTCCAACCGGTCGCTTCGCTTGTTTTTGTAGAAATCGTCCAACGCTCGCGAGAGCATCACCACGTCGGCAAATGCCAGGTTCATGCCTTTCGCGCCGGTCGGCGGCACGATGTGGGCGCTGTCCCCCGCGAGGAACAGCCGCCCGTACTGCATCGGCTCGACAACAAAGCTGCGCATCGGCGTAATGCCCTTTTGCAGCATCTTGCCTTCCTGAAGCTTGCGCGCGCCGCCGAGCCGCTGGTGCAACTCGTCCCAGATGCGCTGGTCGGGCCAGTTTTCGATCTCTTCATCGTGATCGCATTGCAGATAGAGCCGCGCCAGCGTCGGCGAGCGCATGGTGTACAGCGCGAAACCGCGATCGGTGTAGGAATATATCAATTCGTGATCGGGCGGCGGCGATTCAGAAAGTATGCCGAGCCACCCGAACGGATAATCGCGCTCGAATACGCTGAGCACGCCGTCCGAAATGCTTGGGCGGCAAATTCCGTGAAATCCGTCGCACCCGGCAACGTAGTCGCAGTCGATCTCTTGCGGCCGACCTTCGTGCCTGAAGCGGATCTTCGGTTTTTGCGCCTTCAGGTCATGCACCGTGACGTCATCGACCTCGAACAGCAAAGACCCTCCGTCAGCCAGGCGGCGGGCGACCAAATCCTTCACGACCTCCTGCTGACCGTAGATGGTGACCCGTTTGTTTACGAAGGCCTTGAAATCGATGCGATGGAGGTCGCCATTGATGCCGATGTTGATCCCCCAATGCAGCATGCCCTCGCGCTTCAGGCGCTCGCCTACTCCTACATCAGCAAGCAGGTCGGCGGCCCAATGCTCGATCAATCCCGCGCGGATTCTATTTTCGATATAATCGCGGCTTCGATTTTCGATGATGATCGATTCAATGCCCTGCAGATGCAGGAGCCTTGCCAACATCAAACCGGCAGGCCCCGCTCCGATAATTCCAACCTGAGTGCGCATGACTGGCTTTCGGCGAATAGTTGGTTGTCGCTATAAACTCGAGGTTCATAGAGGCAAAGGGACGAAGACCGGAAACCCTTTTACAATGGGGCACGCGCAAAGCGCACTGGTGGCAAAAAAGGCTGCCGTCGCGAAGCCTGAACGCCAAAAGATTAAGAATTAATATGACTTATCGCGATGCAAAGCATTGACTTTGTCTCTTTGCACCCTATGTTCCTCCCAACCGGTCTGACATAAAGATTCGGCTGTCCTCCGCGCAAAGCAAACTGGTTTTCTCTGGTCCGGCGCGAACTGGGGCGGCTTCTGAGGTTCTATGCCTTTTTCCCATCTGGGCCTATCCCCCAAAATTCTCGCGGCCATCAAAGCGGCTGGCTACAAAACTCCCACTCCCATCCAAGATCAGGCTATTCCGCACGTGCTCGCGCGACGCGACGTGCTCGGCATTGCGCAAACCGGCACCGGCAAGACTGCCGCATTCGTGTGGCCGATGCTGACAATGCTGGAGAAAGGACGCGCGCGGGCGCGCATGCCGCGCACGCTCATCCTTGAGCCAACGCGAGAGCTTGCTGCGCAGGTCGCAGAGCATTTCGAGAGGTACGGCAAGAACCACAAGCTCAACGTCGCGCTGATCATTGGCGGCGTTTCTTTCGACGATCAGGATGCGAAGCTGCTGCGCGGTGTCGACGTGCTGATCGCGACGCCAGGACGTCTGCTGGATCATTTCGAGCGCGGACGGCTGCTTTTATCGGGTTGCGAGCTTCTCATCATCGATGAGGCCGACCGCATGCTCGACATGGGCTTCATTCCGGATATCGAGCGCATCGGCAAACTGGTGCCTTTCACGCGGCAAACGCTATTCTTC
>DAISKM010000215.1:3035-6306 GCA_036820945.1 Pseudolabrys sp. | reverse complement strand
ATATCACGCCAACCCAACCCCCCTGCAAAGATGGATGAGCGAACCACCGAACCCGCCCTTTCGCTGACCAAATTTGGCATCGGCCAACCGGTGCGGCGAACCGAAGATCCCCGGCTGGTGCGCGGCGAAGGCTCCTATACGGACGATCTCGCCCGCCCCGGCGAGGCGTATGCCGTCATGGTCCGCAGCCGTGAGCCCCACGGCGTGATCCGCGCGATCGACACTGGCGCTCCTAAAGGGATGCCAGGCGTTCTTGCCGTCTACACCGCGGCGGATCTGTCCGCCTACGGCCCGCTCAAGTGCAATCTGCCGCTAAAGAGCCGAGACGGGTCGCCCATTCGCTACACGCCGCGGCCGGCTCTTGCCGCAGACAAAGTGCGCTTCGGCGGTGACCCGATCGCCTACGCGGTTGCGGAAACGCTGGCGCAGGCCAAGGACGCTGCCGAAGCCATCTCGATCGACATCGAGCCGCTCAAGCCGGTGCTGAATCCGGCCGACGCCGTGAAGCCCGGTGCGCCGCTTGTGTTCGACGAGGTGCCGAACAACACGGCGCTCGACTATCACTACGGCGATTCAGCCAAAGTCGCGGAAGCCTTCGCCAGGGCCAAGCACGTGACGCGGCTCGAGACCTCGAACCAACGCATGGTTGTGAACGCGATGGAGCCGCGCGCGGCCATCGGCGAATACGATGCCGCAGCCGGCAAATGGACGCTCTATTCCTCCAGTCAGGGCGTCCATGGCATGAAAACCTCGCTGATGGATATTCTGGGCGCGCCCGCCGACAAGGTGCGCGTTGTGACCGGCCAGGTTGGCGGCTCGTTCGGCATGAAGGCTTCGGTCTATCCGGAATACGTCTGCATCCTGCACGCTGCGCGCGCGCTCGGCCGGCCGGTGAAATGGACCGACGAGCGTTCGGGTAGTTTTGTATCTGATCATCACGGCCGCGCGCAGGACATGGTGATCGAGATTGCATTCGACGAGAATGCGCACATCCTCGCGCTGCGTCTGACCGGCTATGGCGACATGGGCGGGTATCTCGCCCAGTTCGGCCCGTTGTTGCCGACCGGCAACCAGGTGAAGAACATCGCCAGCATCTACCGCACGCCGCTGATCGAAGTGGCGACCAAATGCGTATTCACCAATACGAATTTTGTCTCCGCCTATCGCGGCGCGGGCCGGCCGGAAGGCAACTACTACGTCGAGCGCGCGCTGGACCTCGCGGCGAGCGAGCTCGGCATCGATCGCCTTGACTTGCGCAAACGCAACATCATTCGGAAAAGCGACCTGCCATTCAAAGCCGCCTCCGACATGACGTACGACTGCGGCGATTTTCTTGGCGTACTTAAGCAAGCGTTGGACGCAGCCGACTATTCCGGCTTCGGCAAGCGCAGGCGCGAAAGCAAAAAGCGCGGCCTCCTGCGCGGACTGGGCATCGGCTGCTATCTCGAGGTGACTGCGGCGCCCGGAAAGGAACTGGGCGCCATCCATTTCGAAGTCGACGGAACGGTGACCATCGTCACCGGCACGCTCGACTTTGGCATGGGCCATACCACGACCTACGCGCAGATCCTGACCGATTTGCTCGGCATCCCGTTCGATCGCATCCGCCTGGTCGAGGGCGACAGCGATCTCATGGCGTTCGGCGGAGGCAGCGGGGGGTCACGGTCCGTGATGTTCGCTGGAACGGCGCTGTCGGAGTCGGCCGCAATTGTTATCGAACGCGGCAAGCAGATCGCCTCGCATGTTCTGGAAGCATCGGTGAACGACATCGAATTCGAGAACGGCCGTTTCGTCATCGCCGGCACCGACCGCTCGATCGGGCTCATCGAGTTGGCCGCGCGGCTGCGAGCAGGCCTCAAGCTGCCCGACGGCGCGCCGACCTCCCTCGATGTCGACCATGTCGTGAAGGACCCGGTTCCCTCCGCCTTCCCCAACGGCTGTCATATCGCCGAAGTCGAGATTGATCCTCAGACCGGCAACGCGCGCGTCGTGCGCTACACCGCCGTGAACGACCTCGGCACCGTGGTCAACCCGCTTCTAGTTGAAGGACAAGTCCAGGGCGGTGTCGTGCAAGGACTCGGCCAGGTTTTGATGGAGAAGGCCATCTACGATGCCGACGGGCAATTGGTGACGGGCTCGTTCATGGACTACGCCATGCCCCGCGCGCACGATGCGCCGATGATCAATGTGCTCAATCACCCGGTGCCGACCAGGAGCAATCCCCTGGGCGCCAAGGGATGCGGCGAAGCCGGCACGTCCGGCGGCCTGCCGTCGGTCGCCAATGCGGTGATCGATGCGCTGTCCGAATACGGCATCAGGCACCTGGAAATGCCGATGACGCCCGCCCGCATCTGGCAGGCGATCGAAGAGGCGAAAGCGCGGCAATCGCCTTGATAATGTCATGGCCGGGCTTGTCGCGGCCATCCATGTCTGCCTTGCCCGAAGACGTGGATGCGCGGGCCAAGCCCGCGCATGACGGATGAGAAGCGGAGCAATATCGGGGCCGTCTTTCGACGGCCCCGTTTCAAATAGCACTGCGATCACACCGGCCCGGGCAGCTTGATGTTCTTGAGCGGCATTGAACGCACCCGCGTGCCCGTGGCCGCGAACACCGCGTTGGCGACCGCGGGCGCGGTGGCAGCCGTGCCCGGCTCGCCGATGCCGCCCCATTTCTTGCCGCCCGAGAGCGCCAGGTAGACCTCGATCTTCGGGGTGTCGGCCAGCCGAACAACTTCGTAGCTGTCGAAATTGCTCTGCTCGACCTGGCCGTTCTTGATAGTGATCTCGCCATACAGCGCGGCGGAGAGCCCGTAGATCACCCCGCTCTGGATCTGCGCTTCGACGATGCCCGGATTGACCACATGGCCGCAATCGACGGCGGCGACAACGCGGTCGACCTTGACCTCGCCTTTCTGGCTGACGGTGACCTCGGCAACCTGGCCGATGATCGAACCATAGCATTCGTGGATTGCTATGCCGCGCCCGCGTCCTTGGCCGAGTGGCTTACCCCAGTCGCTTTTCTCGGCGATGGTGTCGAGCACGCCAAGGAAATCCGATTTGCCCGCCAGCAGCGCGCGCCGGAACTTGTAGGGATCCTGTCCCGCGGCATGCGCCAGTTCGTCGATATAGCCCTCGACGAAAAAGGCGTTCTGCGAGGAGCCGACCGAGCGCCAGAACATCACCGGCACGTGCGTATTCTTTAGCATGCAGCCGACGCGGACATTTGGGATCGCGTACGGAATATTGGCGAACCCTTCGACGGCCTGTGCCT
>DAISKM010000215.1:0-3025 GCA_036820945.1 Pseudolabrys sp. | reverse complement strand
CTTCATTCGCACAGCGGCCTGCGGCCGATAGCGGTCTTGCGTCATATCTTCTTCCCGGGTCCACACCAGCTTCACCGGCTTGCCCACTTCCTTGGCGACCAGGATCGCCTGGCGCATCTCGTCATTGATCGATCGGCGTCCGAAGCCGCCACCGAGGAAGCAGTTGTGCACGACGATCTGCTCAGGCTTGAGCCCGGATGCGGCAGCCGCCTGCCGGATGGTTCCCATCGGCGACTGCGTACCCAGCCAGACCTCCAGTCTGTCGGACTGGAGGTGCACGGTGGCGTTGAGCGGCTCCATTGTGGCGTGGGCAAGATGCGGCGCTTCGTAGACCGCCTCCACGATCTTCCCTTTGGCCAGGGCATCCTCGACATTGCCGTCATTGCGAGCGCTCACCATCGTGCCATCGAGCGTGTCGCGATAGAGCTTGGCGAATTGGGCACTGTCAGTATTTCCGGCCTCCCCGACATCCCATTCGGGCTTGAGCAGAGCGAGCGCCTCCTTGGCGCGCCAGAACCGGTCGGCAACAATAACGACGGCATCGTTGAGCTTGACCACCTGCAGCACGCCGCGGCGGCCCTTCGCCGGCGAATCATCGACGCTTTTAAGCTTGCCCCCGAATACAGGACAGGCAGCGACCGCCGCATACACCATGCCCGGGACCTGGGTGTCGATCGCGAACTTGGCCACGCCGTTGATCTTGAGCGGGGTGTCCAGGCGTGGGAGCGACTTGCCGATCAGCTTGAACTGGTCCGGCGTGCGGATCACCGGCTCCTTGTCGAGCTTGACCTTTCCGGCATCGGCGGCAAGTTCGCCGTACTCAAAGGTGCGGCCCGTGTTCTTGTGCGTCACCTTGCTGTTTGCCGCTTCGCATTCGGAAACCGGCACGTTCCATCGCTGTGCCGCGGCTGCGATCAGGCGTTCGCGCGCACTAGCGCCGGCCTGCAGCAACATCTGCCAGGACGCGCGCACGCCGCGGCTGCCGACGGTGGCCATTGGGCCGTAGACGTCCTTTTCGCGCAGATTGCGCTCGGCCGAGGCATATTCGACCTTCACCTTCGACCAGTCGCATTCGAGTTCCTCCGCGACAATCATAGGCAACGCGGTGATAGCGCCCTGCCCCATCTCGTTGTGCGGCGAGCGGATCAGGACGCTGCCGTCCGGCGAAATGGCGAGAAAGGCATTGATCTCGTTGATCGGGACCTCGGTACCGTAAGGCTGCGCAGCAATGCTCGCAGCGTCGGCAAGTCCGGGGAGCGCAACCGTGATCGCCAGCCCGCCTGCGAGCGAGGCTGAGGAGACCACAAAGCGGCGGCGGCTGACGGATGTATTGATGATCTGGTTCATGGTCCGCCCTCCTCTCACGTCTTCATCAATTCTGCGGCGCGATGGATGGCGCGGCGGATGCGAACATAGGTTCCGCAACGGCAGATATTGGTGAGGTTTGCGTCGATATCGGCGTCGGTCGGCTTCGGGTACTGCTTCAAAAAAGCCGCCGCGGCCATGATCTGCCCGGACTGACAATAACCGCATTGCGGCACGTCCTCGGCGAGCCAGGCCTGCTGCACGGGGTGCCTGGCGTCCGGCGAAAGGCCTTCGATGGTGGTAATGGCTTTGTTGGCCACGTCGCCAACCTGGACGCTGCAAGACCGCATCGCCTCACCATCGACATGGACTGTGCAGGCGCCGCATTGCGCGATGCCGCACCCGAACTTGGTGCCGGTCATTCCGAGTTCGTCGCGGATGACCCAGAGCAATGGCGTTTCCGCCTCGACATCCAGCGAATACGCCTTTCCATTGATTGTCAGTGAAATCATGAGCCCTCGCTCTCTTTCCCCGGCCGGAACTCGTCAGCTGCCGGCCTGTGCATGAAAGTCTAAAGACCCGGCATGGGTGCAATCACTTCACAGATGCTTGTTCGAAGCCATTTTTTGCCGTCCTAATCGGCGCTGCCGCATACCGCGCCGACATGGGCAGCCCCCTGCAAATGCATTGGATTGGTACCGCCTACCGGGGCATAGTCCGCCGCCTTATGGAGTTTGCGCGGCATGAGCCAAGCGGCTGATACCGTCGGGATCGCCCGGCCATCCTATTTTCGGGTGGTGGGTGCGGTGAGTGCCGCGCATTTCGTATCGCATTATTACATCATTCTGCTCGCGCCCCTCCTGCCCTTCGTCCGTGACGCCTACGACGTGAGCTACACCGAGATCGGTCTCGCCTTTGCCGCGTTCAACATCGTTTCGGCGGTAGGTCAGACCCCGGCGGGATTTCTCGTCGACAGGATCGGCGCGCGCGCGCTCCTGGTCGCCGGCCTCCTGACCGGCGCCGGCGCCTTCATCCTCGCGGGCGTGATCGATTCATTCTGGATGCTGGTTGCGATGTTCGCACTCGCCGGCGTGGGCAACACGGTTTATCACCCGGCCGACTATGCCCTGCTGTCGCAACACGTGCCGTCCGATCGCATCGGGCAAGCATTCTCGTTCCACACATTCGCCGGCATGCTGGGTTCGGCCGTCGCCCCCGCGACCTTGCTGATCATGCAGTCGCAATGGGGCTGGCGCGGCGCGTTCGTCGGCGCCGGCATGCTGGGCATCGCAACCGCGGCCGTACTCCTGGCGATGCGCGAGAATTCCGCTGTTCAGCCCAAACCTGCCGTCAGCCGCACCGGCGCGGATGATGCAACGAGCGGCTGGCGGTTGTTGCTGTCGGCGCAAATTCTGCTCAACCTTTTCTTCTTCGCACTCCTCGCGATGATCAGCGCGGGACTTTACAACTATTCCGTCGTTGCGTTGGGCGCGCTCTATGGCACGCCCGTCACCACGGCAAATGCGGCGCTATCCGGCAATCTGCTGCTGTCGGCGATCGGCGTGTTGCTGGGCGGCGTGCTTGTGGGCCGAACCACGCGGCATGCGGTGGTCGCGACCATCGGTCTCGCCGCCATGGCGCTTTTTACCGTGCTGATTGCCGAGGTCGACCTCAGCGCGCTCGCGCTGATCGCGGCGATGTCGCTGATTGGACTGTTCTC
>DAISKM010000214.1:1632-6315 GCA_036820945.1 Pseudolabrys sp. | reverse complement strand
ATATGACGCAGACAACCAAAAAAATTATTATGGAGATTTCCATCAGCTATCCTTTCCTGACGCGTGATCATCCATGTCAGCCAGTCGGTCGAAAGTATGGGAACCGCCGCGGCGCTCATAATTCTGTCACTACTGCGCAGCCGTACTTTTCACCTAGATCTAACAACAATCGCTGCTTACTCCAAAAGCCAATGTCTCCAGTAATTTTGATGATCGACCGAACGACAGCATACTCAGACCGCCAGCCGTATTGATGCTCTATGACTTCGCCCCACATGGCAACGGAACCAATAACAACAACCCAATCGCAGACGTGCCTAGGCGCCTGGCGCTCCGCTTGCTCTCTGTCTTTAAACGCGTGGTAGCCTAAGTTGTGAGGTCCAGACTCCTTGCAGCTGGCACGCTCCAGCACACCGGGACGCCAAACATGTGATACGATCACGCTGTGCAAAAGTCCGTCGCATAACCCCCAAAACCGCCAACCAATTATTTCGCCGGCTCTAATTCTGGGTTCTCCGAGGGCTGCGTCTCTGGTTTTATCGCCGGTAATGAAGAGGGGTTCGGTTCTGTGGTGGCCGGAATTGGATGATCCAGCGGAATTACATGATGTCGGCGCATCGGCTCTCCGATGTTTGCCATAGCTAACTCCTAGGTAGCTTGTCATTTCTTCCTGCACGCCGCGAATCGCTTACTGCGGTCATCACGTCAATGAGCCTCGACCGCTACGGTTCCGATAAATTTCTTCACTGTTCCTGTGTTTGATACCGCACGGACGAACAAGGTTGTCGCTTGTAGGCTAAAGTTGCAGCCATCCGGTATGGTTTGATTAAGTCAACGATCGATTAAGGTCTTTGCGCGATCCTTACCGGATGCGTGTGTTCTTCCCACTCTGTGGACTGCTCGGAATAGCGATGTGGCTGGACGTTGCCTATTGCAACGGCAAGTACGCACAAGCCGCCGTTCAGATGTTTACCGAGCTGGCGCTGGGTATGAAGCTGATCGGCTAAGCCACTTCAGCAGCAATATTCGCTTGCGCCCCGCAATAAGCCTCTCGATAGACGCACAGGTTTTCGAGTCCCCAGCGTCGAGGCACGTTCCAGGACATTGCGGATCAAGATCGCTGCGCCGTCGCCAAGATAAAGTAACCTCGTATCCTGAAGGTGTTTTCCAATGTCCGGATCACTCCCGAAAACAGACATCAAGCGGCGCAAAAGCAATGTCTGCTAACGGCCAAAAGCGGACACGGTCAGACTTATTCAATCACCTCGTCTGCAAGCGCGAGCAGCGTAAGCGGGAAAGTTAGGCCGAGTGCTTTGGCGGACTTGAGGTTGAGGACCAGCTCGATCTTCGCCGCTTGCTCGACCGGTAGATCGGCCGGATTGACGCCTCGGAGAATTCTACCAGTGGAAATGCCGACCCGATGATACGCCTCGGCGAGGCTATTGCCGTAGCTCATTAGTCCACCGACGGCGGCGAATTCGCGCAGAAAGTACATCGCCGGGATGGCGTGGCGGGCCGCCAGCGCGACGATTTGTTCGCGGCGGCCGACAAAGAATGCATCGTTGGCCACCAGGAATGCGCCGATCTGCTCACGCGCCAGTGTCGCGAAGGCAGCATCCAGGTCGTTATCGTTGCTCACGTTCAGCAAACGGAGATCCTTCCCAGTCGTGCGCGCCGCCTCCCGGAGGTCTGCGAGTTGTGTTTCGGCTTCCGGACTGCTTGGGTTCACAAGACAGGCAACGCTCGCTTGCGGACGGAGCTCGCGAAGCAGTTCCAGTCGCTTCGCGGTCAGCGTGCCGGAGAGAATAGTCACGCCAGTGACGTTGCCACCCGGCCGGTTTAGGCTCGCGACGAGGCCGAGCTTGACCGGGTCGCCTCCGATGATGAATACGACAGGGATGTTTGAGGTCGCAGCCTTCGCAGACTGAGCGGGCTGGACGCCGCCAACCGCGAGGATTACGGCTACTTGCCGGCGGACGAGTTCGGCCGCCAGCGCCGGCAGGCGGTCAACGTGGTTTTCGGCCCAGCGATACTCGATCGCTACATTTCGGTGCTCGAAAAAACCTGCCTTGCTAAGGCCCTGTCCAAATGCGGCCACGAACTCCTTGCTGTCATCGAAAGATCTGCCGCTCAGAACGCCGATCACTGGCATCGCCGGCTGCTGCGCCCGCGCCGTGAGCGGCCACACGGCCGTCACACCACCAAGCAAGGCAATGAACTCGCGCCGTCTCACGGTCGCCTCAACAGTCGGGGCAGTTATCGTACCAACCTGCACTAGCACTGGCCACTAATGTCCGCTTTGGGTCATAAGCGGACATTCTGCACTGCGGAAATGATGTCTGCTTTAGCTCCGAAAGCGGACATGTTCTTGACTTTGATACAGGTTCTCGACGGCCAGACGCGGAAGGAAGCTTACTCAGTGCTCATGACGACTTTAAGCCGCGGCGTTTTGAGGTGCATGACATTTCGATAGGCCGCCAGATAATCCAAGGCCATCCGTCGCGCCGTGAAACGCTGTTCGAAGCGGGCGCGAACATTCTTGCGATCCAGTTCGCAGACCCGATTGACCGCACTCACCGACGAAATCTCGTCTTCCACGATGAAGCCGGTGACATCATCTTCGACAATTTCGGGCACAGAACCACGGTTGAACGCAATCACCGGCGTGCCGCAAGCCATAGCTTCTATCATGACAAGCCCGAATGGCTCGGGCCAATCGATCGTCACCAGCAGCGCAATCGCGCCGCTCAGAAATTCGGATTTCTCCTGATCACTGATCTCGCCGATATATTCAATCAATGGCGGATCGAGAAGCGGCCTGATGACTTCGTCGTAGTATTCCTGGTCCACACGATCGACTTTGGCCGCAATTTTCAACGGTATCCCGCATCGTTTGGCGATTCGGATGGCGCGATCAATCGATTTTTCCGGTGCGATACGACCGAGCACTGCAAGGTAAGCCGGCTCGAGCGGACGTGGCGTTAATAATTTTTCGGGAATCCCGTGATAGATCGTCTCCACCCAATTCGCCTGCGGCACCGGCCGCCGTTGTGAGTTTGAGATTGAAACGAGCGGCGTTGTGCGAAATGTCCGAAATACCGGCTGGTGCTCCGGCAAATCAAGCCTGCCATGCAGGGTGGTGATGAATGGCGTCTGCTGCCGGGCAAAAAGTGAAAAAGGGTAATAATCCAGATGGAAGTGCAACAAGTCGAATTCATGACTGACTTGGCGTACGCGTTCCAGCATTACAATGTGCAAAGCGTTTGGATCGCGAATTGAGCCGTCAAGCCGTAAAGCCTTTGGCCAGGTCGCCTCAAGTCTGGCGGTGGTCCTGGAATCGCCGCTCGCGAATAATGTCACATCATGGCCGAGGGCAACCAACTCTTCGGTCAACCAGTGAACAACCCTTTCTGTGCCGCCATAGAGTTTGGGAGGGATAGCTTCAGTCAGCGGGGCCACCTGAGCGATACGCATCGGGCTGAACTCATTGATTTTTTGAATCATTGAACCTGAAAACTCGCACCCCGACGTGAAAATCCACCGATCCTTGGAACGTTTCCGGGGTCAAGATTGTTCCCAAAACGAATCGAAGGGGGGTGTGTACGCGACATTGTCGCACATCTCGCAAGCCCCGGGCCGGTCGGATGCATGGATAAATTGACGAGCTACCAGGGTCGACCTTTTGCATTTATCAGCCGCTATTTGTGGCGGCACCCGCGTTCGCATGCGTTAATTGCGACGGCAGTTGCCGCCGCTGTCATGTGCGCCGTCGGCACGCAGTACGCGGTCAAGTTTCTGGTCGATAGCCTCACGTCGGGGTTATCGCAAAGTGTCTGGGTAGCCTTCCTGCTACTAGGCGCGCTCATCGCTTTCGATAATCTGCTTTGGCGCGCAGCCGGCTGGGTCGCGAGCACAACATTTGTCAAAGTAACCGGCGATCTGCGCCGTGATCTGTTTTGGCACGTGACCGGGCATGCTCCGAGCTATTTTGCCGACCAGTTGCCGGGAACGCTTACCAGCCGCATCTCCGCGACCTCCAATGCGGTCTTTGCGATCGAGAACATGTTCGTGTGGAACATTCTGCCGCCGTGTCTGGCGACAGTCTCGGCAATTGTCTTGGTTGCAACTGTCAGTCCCCCAATGGCGGGCGTCCTAAGTGTTGCCGGGAGTGTGATTGTCGTTGCCATGTTCCGGCTTGCAGCGGCTGGCAAACCTCTTCATCACGATTTTGCCAGCAAGGCGGCGGCCGTCGACGGGGAGATGGTCGATGTCGTCAGCAACATGCCTGTCGTCAAGGCATTTTGCGCGGTGAGACGCGAGCTTGATCGCTTCGGCGCGAAGGTTGACTGCGAAATCGCGGCGCGCCGCCGAAGCCTTCTCTATCTGGAACGGCTGAGGATTGCGCACGCCCTCGTAACAGCCGCCGTCACGATCGGACTGGTCGCTTGGGCGGTTACACTGTGGCAACACGGTCAAGCCACCGCTGGCGATGTCGTTCTGACCTGCACACTGGGACTATCCGTCCTCCACGCCACACGCGACCTGGCGGTGGCGCTGGTTGACGTGACGCAGCATGTGGCGCGCCTCTCGGAAGCGCTTGAAACACTATTGGCCCAACACCAGCTGCGGGATCACCCTGAGGCTGGTCCGCTTGTTAAGCGTGGCGCGTCCATCGAATTCGAC
>DAISKM010000214.1:0-1622 GCA_036820945.1 Pseudolabrys sp. | reverse complement strand
CGTTTTCGAGACAGTCAGTCTTCGAATCGAATCGAATCAACGTGTCGGATTGGTGGGTGAATCCGGTGGCGGCAAATCCACTCTGTTCGCTCTGCTCCAGCGTTTCTATGATGTCCAGGGCGGCCGTATCCTCATCGACGGCCAGGATGTTACTCGTGTTATTCAGGATAGCCTCCGTTCGGCAATCGCCCTGGTTCCGCAAAACATCTCCCTTTTCCAGCGATCGATTATGGAAAACATCCGATATGGCCGACCCGACGCAACCGACGATCAGGTAATGCAGGCCGCCAAAGCGGCACGATGCGAATTCATCGACGAGCTTCCTGGCGGCTTCGCGATGGTCGTCGGCGATCGCGGTGTCAAACTCTCGGGCGGCGAGCGCCAGCGCATCGCCATTGCACGCACTTTCCTGAAGGATTCACCGATCCTGTTGCTTGATGAGGCCACGGCCTCACTGGACGGCGATTCCGAGGAAGCTGTTCGCGAAGCGCTCCTGCGGCTGATGCAGAGACGCACCGTCATAGCGATTGCGCATCGGCTTTCGAGCTTGCGCAATTTCGACCGTATTGTCGTGCTAAGGTCCGGTCGCGTGATCGAAGATGGCTCGCCGGATCAACTGATGAAGCGTAAAGGCGCTTACTACGAACTGATGTTCCGCGAAATGAATCGACTGACCAGACGTGCCGCGTGATCAGATTGTCGTCTGACCATTACGATTCGTTTTTCGATCCGTTGATAGCAAAGCGCGCGTGAGGCGGTTGCGACACTGTGAAACCATTGCCGATCGCGGTGATTTCGGCTTTCGCCTTTCCGCGTTCGGATAAGGAGGGCTTCGTGGGCGCGAAGCGATCCGACATTGGCGTCATCCTGGCTGCGATTCTGCTCGTAACTCTGCCGCAAGTCGTGCCAGCCACGGATAATCCCAAGCCTGAATCGCCACCTGCGGCGGCAGAACCTTCTGTTACCGTTATTGATGGTGCGGCAGTGCGGGGAATCCTTGGCAGGACGGTGCAGGGGGCTGATGGCAAGGACATGGGTCGTATCGTCGACATCATGGTCGATCCGGCGGGGCAGGCGCGCGCCGCCATTATAGATTTTGGCGGTTTTCTTGGGGTTGGAAGTCGCAAGATTGCGGTAAGCTGGAACGCTTTGCATTTTGCCGGTGCGGTCAAGAACCGCGACGACATAAAGCTTGAAGCGACCCGGGATCAGTTGAAGACCGCGCCTGAATATCGGGAGGGCAATCCGGTTGTTGTCATCGGCTCAACCGGTGCCCTGGAGCCGTTGGATTTTCCACCCGCAACGACACCGGAGAAATGACCTGTTTGCGCAAGCAACGCAACGTATCGATCATGTTGAGAGAGCTGGCCACTTGGCTGCCGACGCACCTCAGCGCCGCGGACCTTCGGTTCGCAGCACGCGCGGCCTCGATTGGTTCGTGTTCTTTCTTGCCGATGTGCAGACCGGTTTTGGTCCCTTCGTCGCAGTCTATTTAACGACGGAGAAATGGACTCAGGTTGAGATCGGCCTGATTCTTACCGTGAGCGGATTGACTTCGCTGCTTGGTCAGGTGCCGGGAGGAGCACTGATCGATTGGGCCCGGTCTGAGCGATTGGTCGCCG
>DAISKM010000213.1:0-6365 GCA_036820945.1 Pseudolabrys sp. | reverse complement strand
CCCCGAAACCGTGTCCTTTTGGCAACTGCCCGGCTATATCCGTTCTTCAGAGGCATCCGGCTTCGCAACCGCCGGCTATCGCCTGCAGTATCATAAGCTCATCGCACAGCCATTTTTGCTGGCTGCAATGGTGATGTTGGCCGCTTCGGTGAGCCTGCGCTTCTTCCGGATGGGCGGCGTACAGAAGATGGTTTTGAGTGGCGTGGGTGCGGGCTTTCTGCTTTACGTTTTATCGAAAGTAACTGAGGATTTGAGCAAGGCTGAGCTGATGCACCCTGTTGCAGCGGCCTGGCTGCCCGTGCTCGCGGGCGGGCTGACGGGATTTATTGCGTTGTTGTACCAGGAGGACGGGTGATGGCGGTGTTGGCTAACACTCGCCCATCAACGCCACGGCCGTATCGCCGTGGTGTCGCAAAACTTGCTGCCGTCCTCAGCCTGCTGGCTCTTGGCGGATTGATTGCGTCTGTCCCCGCATCCGCTCAACTGTTGCAGTTTCCGCAACGCGCGCCAGCGCAGAAGAAATCGCAAATTGCGCTCGAGCGCGAGAAGTCCGGCCAAAAGCAAATGCTCGTTCAAGCGAACGAGATTGATTACGACTACGCCAACAATCGCGTCTCCGCCGTTGGCAACGTACAAATCTATTACGGAAATTCCACGCTTGAAGCTAATCGCGTCGTGTACGATCAGAAGACCAAGCGCCTGCACGCCGAAGGCAACGTCCGGCTCACGGAGCAGGGCGGCAAGGTCACTTATGGCGAGGTCATGGACCTGTCGGACGACTACAGGGACGGCTTCGTCGACTCGCTGCGTCTTGATGCGCCCGATCAAACCCGCATGGCTGCGACCCGCGCCGAACGTTCCAGCGGCCGGTACACCGTATTTCACAATGGCGTCTACACCGCCTGCCTTCCCTGCAAGGACGATCCGAAAAAGCCACCGCTCTGGCAGGTGAAGGCCGCGCGCATCATCCATGACCAGGGCGAGAAGATGGTTTACTTCGAGGACGCCCGGCTCGAATTCTTTGGCCAGCCAATTGCGTTTCTGCCGTACTTCTCCACGCCCGACCCGACCGTCAAGCGCAAGACCGGCTTCCTGATGCCGATACTGTCAACAAGCTCGGTCTATGGCACCGCAGTTGAAATTCCATACTACTGGGCCCTTGCGCCCGACTACGACGCGACGTTCGCGCCGATGATCACCTCGAAGCAGGGACCGCTGCTACAGGGCGAATTCCGTCAGCGCATGATTAATGGCGCGTATTCGATCAGGGCGGCCGGCATATACCAGCTCGACAAGGATTACTTTTCTTCGTCGAAATTTACACCGGCTCCCGGTGACCCAGCGACCAACAATCCGGGCTTCCGCAACTGGCGCGGTAGCGTGGAAAGTTCGGGCTTGTTCGCGCTCAACAACAAATGGGTGTGGGGTTGGGATGCAACGGCGCTGTCCGACAAGACGTTCCTGCAGGATTACCACCCGAGTCTGTCCAAATATCGCGCCGTGGATTCGTTCCAAAACCCGCAAAGCGAGGCGATTTCACAGCTCTACCTGGCAGGCAAAGGCAACCGCAGCTATTTCGATGCCAGAACAATTTACTATTACGGCTTTTCGCAAGCGGACACGCAAGGTCAGATTCCCGTCATCCATCCGGTGATCGATTACAACTATGTTCTTGATCGTCCGATTTTGGGCGGCGAAGTCGGATACCGCATCAACTTCACCAGTCTCACCCGCACCGATGCCGACTTCGACCCGATCACCCAGAGCGCCCTGAATAACGGGACCTGCACGCAAACCGCCAATCCTGCGATCAAGACGACGGCCAGCTGTCTGTTGCGCGGCGTTCCCGGCACATACAGTCGCTTTTCGGCCGAAGCTCAATGGCGGCGATCGATTACCGATCCGTTCGGACAGGTTTTCACCCCCTTCATTTCGGTGCGCGCAGATGCTGCTTCGTTGCAGACCAGAAGCGAGCCGGGAGTGTCTAACTTCACGCCCGTGACGGACGACAGTCTCGTGCGCGGCATGCCCACGGCCGGCCTGGAGTATCGCTATCCTTTCATCAGCGTGCAGTCCTGGGGCTCGCAGACCTTGGAGCCGATCGCGCAAGTGCTCCTGCGGCCGAATGAGACGCAGATTGGGAAATGGCAAAACGAGGATGCGCAGAGCCTGGTCTTTGACGACACCAACTTGTTCCGGGTCGACAAGTTCTCGGGCTGGGATCGCGCTGAAGGTGGCAGCCGAGCAAACTATGGCGTTCAATACACTGCCCAGTTCAACCAGGCCGGCTCCTTCAATGTTTTGTTCGGCCAATCCTACAATCTGTTTGGACAGAATTCGTTCGCCGTCGCCAGCGCAACGAATACCGGACTTGACAGCGGCCTGGACACCACCAGGTCCGACTATGTGGCGCGGTTATCGTATCAGCCAAACAGCATCTACATGTTCACTTCACGCTTCCGTTTGGACAATGACAATTTCGCTGCACGGCGGATTGAACTCGAGGCGCGGGCGAATTTCGACCGATGGAGTGGCAGCATTCTCTACGGCGATTACGCTGCCCAGCCTCTGATCGGGATTCTCGATCGCCAACAGGGCATTCTGGGGACCGGACAGGTCAAGCTCGATGCAAATTGGGTTCTGCTCGGTGGCGCCCGCTATGACATCAATGCCGGAAAATTCGATCAGACTCGCGTGGGTCTCGGCTATGTCGACGATTGCCTGATATTGGGCCTGAATTACCTGACGAATTATACCTATAGCGGAAATGTGCAGGCGAACCATACAGTCATGTTGCAGCTGAGTTTGCGCACGCTGGGCGGCACGTCTGTCAGCCAGGGTCTTCACGGCACGCAATATTAAGACCGCATACGGCAAAGGCTATGAACATCCTGGAATCCAAAATGCAGCCAATGAATGTCAGGCGCTATAGCCGATGGCTCATCGGCGCTCTTGTCGGCCTGGCTCTCGCCACCCCGGGGACTGCGCCGGCGCAAGTTGTCGTCATCGCGAACGGTTCTCCCATCACCGAATACGACATCCAGCAGCGCATCAAGCTCGAGACGATCTCCCAAAAAAACTCGAGCCGCCAGCAAGTCATCAATGACCTTATCGACGATCGGCTTAAGATTGCGCGCGCCAAGGTCTATGGGCTGGAGGTCAGCGATTCCGACGTCAACAATGCTTTCGATGGCATGGCGACCAGGCAACATATTACGCCGGCGCAATTCAGCCAGGTTCTTGAGCGTGCCGGCGTTTCTCCCAACACGGTCAAGGCACGAATCCGCGCGGAGCTGACCTGGCAGCAGCTGATCCGCGGCAAATACGCCTCCTCTCTCCAGGTCGGCGAGAGCGACGTCGTCAAGGCGCTGAAGGACCGCAATGAAGGCGATGGTCCCGCGGTAGGCTTCATCTACACGCTGTACCCGATCGTTATGGTTGTTGCGCGCGGGTCGAGCGAGGCCGCGATTTCAGCAAAGCGCAGCGAGGCAGAAAGCCTGCGCAGCCGGTTCGTTTCCTGCGATGAAGGCCTGGCCATGGCGCGCGGATTGCGCGATGTCGCGGTGCGCGATCCGGTCACCAGAAACTCAGCCGACCTTACTCCGCAATTGCGGGATTTGCTCGGCAACGTTCAGGTCGGTCGCCTCACGGCGCCTGAGGTGACCGCGCAGGGCCTGCAGATGTTCGCCGTCTGCAACAAGAAAGAAAGTACGACAGAATCGCCTCTCAAGCGCGAGATGCGCGAGCAGATATTCGTCAAGCGCTTCGAATCCGAATCGAAAAAATATCTGGACGAAATACGCAAGGCGGCAATGATCGAATACAAGAACGTCAAATGAGCGAACCCGCCGCCCTGCCATTGGCTCTTACGCTTGGCGAGCCGGCTGGAATTGGCCCCGAACTGACCATTCAAGTGTGGCACCGGCGCGCCGAGCTTAGGCTGCCGGCCTTTTATCTGATCGCCGATCCGGAATTCGTTGCGCGGCGCGCCCGTTTGCTAGACCTGGACATTCCCGTGAGCGTAGTGACCTCGGCGCAAGCCGGAGAGACGTTCGAGCATGCGCTGCCTGTTGTGCCGCTCGATATTTTAGCGAATGCCGCGCCTGGCAAGCCTGACGCATCGAGCGCCCCTGCGGCGATCGCCTCGATCCGCCGCGCGGTGGCCGACATCCTCGCGGGAAAGGCAGCGGCGGTCGTCACCAACCCTGTTGCCAAGAACGTCCTCTACCGTTCCGGTTTTGCCGAACCCGGCCACACCGAATTCCTTGCCAGGCTTGTGCACGAAGCAACGGGGAAGCCCGCCAGGCCGGTCATGATGCTGTGGTCGCCGGAGCTCGCCGTCGTGCCCGTGACCATTCATTTGCCGTTCAAAGAGGTCGTCACGCAACTCTCGTCGGAGCTTGTCGTGGAAACCGGCCGCATCGTTGCGCGCGACCTGACGGCTCGATTTGGCATATCCCATCCGCGTATCGTCGTCGCCGGGCTTAACCCGCACGCCGGCGAACAAGGCGCGTTGGGCGGCGAGGATGCGTCAATCGTGGCACCGGCCGTGAAACGCCTGCGGGCAGAAGGCATCGATGCGATCGGCCCATTGCCGGCCGATACATTGTTCCATGCGCGAGCCCGCGCCGGTTATGACGTGGCGCTCTGCATGTATCACGATCAGGCATTGATCCCGATCAAGACGCTCGCTTTCGACCACGCGGTGAACGTGACCCTTGGCCTTCCATTCGTGCGAACGTCGCCGGATCACGGCACCGCCTTCGATATCGCAGGAAAAGGCACAGCCGATCCGACCAGCCTAATCGCGGCACTCACACTCGCGGCGCGTTTGTCGGCGGCAGCGCCCGCGCTCGTTCCCGCAAAATAGAGCCGCGTTCGACAATGGCACAGCTCGATGACCTTCCGCCGCTGCGCGAGGTCATCCGGCGCCATGATCTCACCCCGAAAAAATCGCTCGGCCAAAATTTCCTGTTTGACCTCAACCTGACCGCGCGCATTGCGCGCGCGGCTGAGCCGCTTGAAAACATTACCGTGGTGGAAGTCGGACCCGGTCCGGGAGGCCTGACGCGGGCGCTGCTCGCGCTCGGGGCGCGCCGCGTCGTTGCCATCGAACGCGATCAACGCGCAATCGCCGCGCTAGAAGAGATCGCGGCGCGCTATCCCGGACGGCTGGAAATCGTCGCAGGCGATGCCCTGAGCATTGACCTCCACGAGCACCTCGGCCCCGAACGCGCTCGCGTCGTGGCGAACCTGCCCTACAATATAGCGACCGCATTGCTAGTGGGCTGGCTTACCGTCGAGCCCTGGCCGCCCTGGTATGATTATCTGCTGCTGATGTTCCAGCGCGAAGTGGCCGAGCGAATCGTCGCCGCGCCCGGCACAAAAGCATATGGACGCCTTTCCGTGCTCGCAGGGTGGCGCACCGAGGCCAAAATCTTGTTCGATGTCGCGCGCTCGGCGTTTGTGCCGCCTCCCAAAGTGACATCCTCGATCGTGCGCCTCACGCCGCGACCGGAGCCGCTAGCCTGCGACGCGCTTTCGCTCCAGCGAGTGACCGAGGCTGCCTTCGGGCAGCGCCGAAAAATGCTGCGGCAGAGCCTGAAAACCTTGGGCGTGGACGCAGCCGCGCTCCTGGCCGAAGCCGCCATCGATCCGACGTCGCGAGCCGAAGATATTCCGGTCGAAGGCTTTGTTGCATTGGCAAATGTTTTTTCCCCGCAAGCAAAAGCCCAAATGTAAAGTCGCAACGCATGAAAATGCACCGACAATCCTTGACGGCCTACGGAGCGCCGCTCTGCGAAACGGTAGCCGACCTGCCGACGCCACAGGGCTCCGAGGTACTGGTCAGAATCGAACGTTGCGGCGTCTGCCACTCCGACCTGCATATGCAGGACGGCTATTTTGCGCTCGGCGGAGAAAAAAAGCTCGATGTTCGCGCGGGGCGTACGCTTCCGTTCACGCTTGGTCACGAAATTGCCGGCAGGATTGAACGCGCCGGACCGGACGTGGCTGTAGAATCGGGGCGTCATGTTGCCGTATATCCCTGGATCGGTTGCGGACAGTGCGCAGCATGCAAGGTTGGCGATGAGAATATCTGCAGCTCTCCGCGTCATCTCGGGGTCACCGTTGACGGCGGCTTTGCCAGCCACGTTCTGGTGCCAGACCCGCGCTACCTGCTTGACCACGCGCCCTTGTCGCCAGGTTATGCCGGCGCGCTGATGTGCTCCGGGCTGACGGCTTACGCCGCGCTGAAACGGCTTGCCGACCGTGCGGCCCGCGCGCCGCTTTTATTGGTTGGTCTTGGTGGCGTTGGGCTCATGGGCCTCGCGCTCGCCCGGGCGATGTATGGCGCTGCCCCGCTC
>DAISKM010000212.1:0-6369 GCA_036820945.1 Pseudolabrys sp. | reverse complement strand
TGCTGACATAGCGCGCTGGTCGAGATCCCGATAACGCGGGTCCTTCCGCGCCTCGCCCCAGCGAACCGTATAGGAATGCACGGTAATCTCCGGCCAATCCGGATTATCGAACGATTTGGCGGTGGTCTCGAATTCAGCGTCCCTGAACCAGCCTTGGGGCGCCCAGGTCTCCCACTGGATACGAGCGAAGGCTTTGCGCTGTGCTTTTACAGTTTCGGCTCCACGGTCCGTGGCCATGAACCACTGGTACCAATATTTTCGCGCCTGCTCCAAAGCAGGGGTCGGGAGTTCGCCGGGCTGCCAACCCACCGACAGTGCGCAAATGTGGGTCGCACGCTCCGGAAAAACCGCGGCCAGAATATAAGCGATGCGCGCGCCCCAATCGTGGCCGATAACGGCGAATGTCTGGAGCTTCAGCGCATCCGCGAGATCGATCGCATCCTGCGCCATCGCGACCATCTCGCCCGACCGCATCGTATCCGCCGACAGGAACGACGTCGGACCAAAGCCGCGCAACCAAGGCACGACCGTCTGAAAACCGGCGGCCTGCAACGCCGGGACGACTTCATCGAAGGTGCGCACATCATCCGGCCAACCATGGAGCAGAATGACCGACGCGCCATCGGCCGGCCCGCCGCGCTCATAGGCGATCCGCAGGACGGGCGTGGTTACGAAGTGCGCCGTCATGACAGGCAATCCTCGCAGCTCTGTTTGCGAAAGCGGAAACTAGCGCCGCGCTCTCCTGCTTGGTGCCTCTTCCTGCAGCCATCGACACACGAAACCGCCGATCACGCCGCCAAGAATTGCGGCAACCCAGAATAGCCACAAGGCATTGATTGCCTGAGCGCCACCGAAGATTGCCGTCGCGGTCGATCGCGCCGGGTTAAGCGACGCATTCGATATCGGGATGGCGACCAGGTGGAACATGGTCAGTGCGAGACCGATTGCGATCGGTGCAAATCCGGCTGGTGCACGCGGCGATGTCGCGCCAACGATAACCACAAGGAACAAGGCGGTGATCACCGCTTCGGTCAAGAAAACCGCCGGCATCGAGAACCCGCCGCCGCCGTACAAATTAGAAATGGTGGTGAATGTATTCCACTTTGCTGGCGGCGCACCGCTGAGCACAAGATAGAAGACACCGGCGGCGGCTGCGCCGCCGAGCACCTGCACGACAATGTAGGCAATCGCCCGCTCGGTCGGAAATCGGCCTGCGACTACGAGCCCACAGGTCACTGCCGGGTTGAAGTGCGCGCCTGAGATGTGTCCAACGGCAAACGCCATCGCCATCACTGACAAGCCAACAGCAAAGGCAACAGCCATCAGACCTGCCTGTGGCGCGGAAAATAGCGCGCTGCCGCAGACCGCGCTCACGAGTGAGAATGTACCGACAAACTCGGCTGCCAATTCGCGCTGCATGCTGAAATCTCCAGAAAGACCCGGTCAAATTGGATCCAGGCTCCCATGCTCCAACAACCCGTCATGAAGGGCAACAGAGCGCAGACCGGAAGGCCCGGTGTTTATTTGAGTTATTCGCCGTTTTCCTTGGCGCCGCTGGCCTTGAGCGCGTCTGGCTGCGGCATGGCAATGACATTGTAGCCGGAATCGACAAAGTGGATCTCGCCGGTGACCCCTGTAGAAAGGTCCGACAGGAGGTAAAGCCCGGCACCGCCCAGTTCGTCTAGCGTCACGCCGCGGCCGAGCGGGGAATATTTCTGCTGGAAAGCGAACATATATCGCGCATCGGTGATGCCGGCGCCGGCGAGCGTACGAATGGGACCGGCCGATATTGCGTTGACCCGGATTTTCTGCGGACCGAAGTCGACCGCAAGGTAGCGCACCGAAGCTTCCAGAGCGGCCTTCGCCACGCCCATCACGTTATAGTTTGGCATCGCGCGCAGACCACCGTTGTAGGTGAGCGTCACCATGGCGCCGCCGTTCGGCATCAGCATGGAGGCGCGCTTGGCAGCCTCGGTGAAGGCGTAGCACGAGATCACCATCGTGCGGATGAAATTCTCGCGGGTGGAATCCGCGTAGCGTCCTTTCAATTCGTTCTTGTCGGAGAAGGCCACCGCATGAACGAGAAAATCCATGGTGCCCCATTTCTGATTTATCGCATCGAACACCGCATCGACCGATGCGATATCCTCGACGTCGCACGGCATCAGAAAGGATGAGCCGGCCCGCTCCGCGAGCGGTTTGACGCGCTTGGCCAGCGCCTCGCCTTGATAGGTAAAGGCTAGCTGCGCCCCCTGGGACGCGAGCGCCTCCGCGATTCCCCACGCGATCGAGTGATCGTTGGCGACACCCATGATCAGGCCGCGCTTACCCTGCATCAAGTTGCCCCGTGGAGCGATTTGCTCACCAGCCATGGTCGTCGGCCTGCTTGGAAAAGATCGAAGGATGGACAAGGAAACGGGCTTGTTCATGCGAGGTTCCCCATCGAATCGCTTGGCGCGCCGAAATCCCGTTTATGGCGCGGACACAACAATCCGATGACGAGGCAGGTGGCGAGGCCGCCCCGGAAGCGTCAGGAAAAACCGTCATGCATCAAGCCGCTTGAACACAACCGACGCATTGGTGCCGCCGAAGCCGAAGGAGTTTGACAACACGCAGCCGAGTTTCACATTGTCCTTGCGTTCACGCACGATCGGCACATCGGCAAATGCAGGATCCAGATTCTCAATATTGGCGCTCTCGCAGATAAAGCCGTTCTGCATCATAAGCAGGGAGTAGACCGCTTCCTGGACGCCGGTGGCGCCAAGCGAATGGCCGGTCAGCGATTTGGTGGCCGAAATCGGTGGACACTTCGGGCCGAATACCTCACGGATCGCCTCAATTTCCTTGATATCGCCGATCGGAGTCGAGGTCGCGTGCGGGTTGATATAATCAACCGGTGCTTTGACGTTCTCGAGCGCCATGTTCATGCAACGTACGGCGCCCTCGCCCGACGGAGCGACCATGTCGTAGCCGTCCGACGTTGCGCCATAGCCGGCCACTTCGGCGTAGATCTTCGCACCGCGCGCCTTCGCGTGTTCGAGTTCTTCCAACACGAGCACGCCGGCGCCACCGGCAATCACGAAGCCGTCGCGATCTTTGTCGTACGCGCGCGATGCTTTTTCCGGCGTCGCATTGAATTTCGACGACATTGCCCCCATGGCATCGAACAGCACTGAAAGCGACCAGTCCAGCTCCTCGCAACCGCCGGCGAAAACGATATCCTGTTTGCCCCATTGGATCAGCTCGGCGGCGTTACCGATGCAATGATTGGAGGTGGCGCAGGCCGAGGAAATTGAATAATTGACGCCCTTGATCTTGAACCAGGTTGCGAGCGTTGCCGACGCCGTCGACGACATCGCCTTCGGCACCGCGAATGGGCCTACGCGCTTGGGGCCCTTGCTGCGCGCCGTGTCAGCGGCCTCGATGATGGCGCGGCACGAAGGGCCGCCCGAGCCCATCACGATCCCGGTGCGCTCATTCGAAATCTCCTTTTCCTCGATACCGGAGTCGCGGATCGCCTGCTCCATAGCGACGTGATTCCACGCGGCGCCGCCGCCAAGGAAGCGCATGGCGCGGCGGTCGACGACTTCGTCAGGATCGAGACGCGGCGCACCATGGACCTGGCAGCGGAATCCCAGCTCGGCGTATTTTTCCGCTCGAACGATTCCGGATTTGGCCTCGCGCAGACTTGCCAGCACTTCCTGCGTGTTGTTGCCGATCGATGAGACGATCCCCATTCCGGTGACGACGACCCGTCGCATAATCGTATGACCTTTAAAAATCTCGCCGCGGTTTGCTGCTGATTGGCCCACAGATTGGCCAGTTGCGTAATTTTGCAAGGCCCTCCACCGGGCTCAAGCACCACTGGGCTGTAGCGCCTCGTCCAGTTTGAAGAGGCCAACTTTAAGATCGTTGGCGCGGTATATCACGTTGCCGTCGGCGGAAAGCCAGCCGTCGGCGATGCCGAGCACAAGTTTCGAGCGCATGACCCGCTTTATATCGATGCCATAGATGACTTTTTTGACGGTCGGGAGCACTTGGCCGGAAAATTTGAGCTCGCCCAATCCAAGCGCCCTGCCCTTGCCGGACGCGCCCAGCCAGCCGAGAAAAAACCCAACCAACTGCCACAGTGCGTCGAGCCCAAGGCATCCAGGCATCACGGGATCGCCTTTGAAGTGGCACAGGAAGAACCACAGGTCCGGCTTTACATCGAGTTCAGCGCGAATCATGCCCTTGCCATGCTCGCCGCCATCCTCGCTGATTTCGGCAATCCGGTCGAACATCAACATCGGAGGCAGAGGCAGCTGCGCATTGCCGGCACCGAACAGTTCGCCACGGCCGCAGGCGAGCAAATCCTCGTACTCGAAGCTATGCCGCCGCGCGTCCACTGGTGTCGTTTCTCCGTGCAAGAGGCCTGACTGACTTGCCATGCCGAGTAGGTAACACACCAAAGCTAGCGGGCAAAGATGGCGGAACCGCGGGTTATGGACACGTCATCGCCGCCGAAGGCCGCGAGCGACGCGGTTGCATCCAGCAAGCCGATTTCGTATATGTTGCAAATGAAACGGATTTGGCTGGCTCCGATCGGGCTGGCTGTTTTAGGCACGAGAAAAATGGCTTTGACGCGTACCGTGGTAATACCGAATATCAAAGCTGGCCCAGAGCGCTCACCAGACCGGTCGGCGTTGACCGGCTGTCCTTGGCACGACGTCAAAGCTATGTTGCGGGAGGTCGGGTTGCGCCCGACCCGTCAGCGCATGGCCTTGGGCTGGATCCTGTTCGGCAAGGGCGATCGCCATCTTACTGCTGAGATGCTTTACGAAGAAGCCACCCGCGCGAAAGTGCCGGTGTCTCTGGCCACGATTTACAACACGCTGCACCAATTCACCGAGGTTGGCCTGCTGCGACAGGTCGCAGTCGATGGAACTAAGGCATATTTCGACACCAATGTGACAGCGCATCATCATTTCTTTGTGGAAGGCGAGGATGAGCTGCTGGATATCCCCGACGCCGAAGTGCTCGTTGGCAAAACGCCAACCCCGCCGGAAGGCTTCGAGATCGCGCGCATTGACGTTGTCGTACGTTTGCGCCGGAAGTCCTAGCCAACTCCAACAACATAAATCCGAATTTGTCGTCATCGCCGCGGGCTTGTGAGCGCCGGGCCGAAGCTTCATCACTCGGCCTGAGCCAGGGCATTCCTAAAAAACCTACTCGACCTTCTCGTTCGGATAAGCGCCCCAAAGCCGCTCCTGGCGAATAAAGCCGTCAAAGCCTTTGCCGCTGAATTGGCACCATGTGCCGTTGCAAGACTTGATCGTCCCGAGCACACCGGACTGCAAGTGTGCCGAAATCGGCGATTTGACGTCTGCGCCTTCAAAGAGGGGAACCAGTTCCTCCTTTGACTTCGGCACGACCGTAGCCATCCGCCTGCCCGACAAAAGAGAGTGATAGACCCATCCTTCCGCGCCTTCCCAGTCGCGGATCCGACGCCAGTTCTCGAATTCCGCCGTGATTTCCACGGGCATGCCGGCGTGGGTATAGACCCAG
Organism: Pseudolabrys sp.; assembly: GCA_036820945.1. Taxonomy (GTDB): domain Bacteria; phylum Pseudomonadota; class Alphaproteobacteria; order Rhizobiales; family Xanthobacteraceae; genus Pseudolabrys. The sequence goes on along the minus strand of DAISKM010000212.1, from coordinate 822 downwards.
CGTACCTCCTGATCCTTGTTCGGACCGGACCGCGCATTGACCCGATCGGACTTGAGGCTCACGAATCTTGGGATCGGAAGCCCGCTGACGGAGCCGGCGGCGCCATCGCTGGCAGACCAGGATGGAGAGGGCGGCAATCCCGCTATACCGGCTGCCAAGGCGAGCCTGCTCATCGACATCCGGAAGCTTTGTCTTGTCACGGCCATCTGGTAGGAAAACGACGGGAATTCGCCTAACACCTAGTGTGGGCGAGCAGGGTTAATGAGGGCTGAATCGATCGTACCTGGCGGTATTCCGCCAACACCGGACAAGTGCCGCAGTTGAGATCCGATGGCGAAAAGTAAAAAGCCGCTGGTCATTGTCACGCGCAAGCTGCCCGATCCGATCGAGCTGCGAATGCGGGAACTTTTTGATACCCGCCTCAACTCCGACGACAAGCCCATGACCCAGAGCCAGCTTGCCGAGGCGGTGAGAACAGCCGACGTCCTGGTTCCCACCGTCACCGATCGCATCGATGCGTCCGTGCTCAGCAAATCGGGGGATCAGCTCAAGCTGATCGCCAACTTCGGAAACGGTGTCGACAATATCGATGTGGCGACCGCGGTTCAGCGCGGCATCACCGTCACCAACACGCCTGGCGTGCTGACTGAGGATACAGCCGACATGACCATGGCGCTGATCCTGGCAGTGCCGCGCCGACTAGTGGAAGGCTCCAACGTGCTGACCACCGACAAGGACTGGGTCGGGTGGTCGCCGACATGGATGCTAGGCCACCGCATCTGGGGCAAGCGACTTGGCATTATCGGCATGGGACGCATCGGA
>DAISKM010000211.1:4516-6373 GCA_036820945.1 Pseudolabrys sp. | reverse complement strand
CCCGGGCCTTATCAGTCCCTGAAACGCGGCGAGGACAGGCGCCTCGTCCTCGGCATAGTAGCCATTGAACGGGAACGGCCTGGTGATCGCACTTTCGGGATAAGTCGGGGCGAGCTTGGTGGGGCTGAACAGCGCCGCCTGCGCGCCATCGTTGAACTCCGAAATCTTGCGCAGGACGTTTTCGGCGGTCTCGCCATCGATAATGTCGCAGCCCGTCAAGAAAGTAAGCGCGCCAAGGCTTGCTGCGCCGCGCAGAAAGCCGCGCCGGCTCGCATCCGGAATCAATTTCGCCGCATCCCTGATCAGGAGTTTCGGATCGACACCGGGAATGATCTTGCGTTGACGCATGTGTGTCTCCCTAGCGTCCGGTGATCATTGCGGGCAGACTCTTTGGCACGATCAATGCCAGCACGATATGCACGACGAGGAACCCGACAATCGCAACCATCGCGAAAAAGTGCACATAACGCGCGGCATCATATCCGCCGAACAACGCTGTCAGTTCCTGAAGCTGGATCGGCTTCCAGATCGCCAGCCCTGACAGCACGATGACGATGCCGGCCAGGAGCACGCCGGTATAAAGCAGCTTTTGTACGGCGTTGTAACGTGACAGATCGTCATGGGCGAGTTTGAACGTCAGTGCCGCTTTGAGGTCTGCGAACACCTCGGACGGGCGAATCGGAAAAAGTTTGCGGCGGAATCGTCCCGTGACGATGCCGAGAGTGACATAAATGATGCCGTTGATCACGAGTATCCACATGGCCGCGAAATGCCAGAGCAACGCGCCGGCCAGCCAGTTGCCAAGCGCAATCTGTCGCGGGAAGACAAAATCGAACAGAGGCGAGGCGTTGTATATCTGCCAACCGGACCCGATCATCACCAGTATCGCCAAGGCATTGATCCAGTGACAAACGCGTACCCAGCGCGGGTGAATCGTCGCGCGAGTCTCTGTCGTGGCGATTGTGGCGGTGGTCATTGCAATCGTGTCCCTGTCGGCTTCACTGGGAGTTACGGCGCGGCCGCGACAACGGATGCGCGCACCGGTCATTTTAGCCGATTTTTCAGTTCTTCATCGCTTCTCTCCTTTATCACGACGTCCGGACACATCCTCATCAGTTTAACGTTTGGGCAAGCTGGTGTTCGGCTCACGGTTTTGTGAGAATGAACGGGCCGGACTCCAGTCAATGGAAAGGTGAGTTAGTGACCGCGTCATCCTCCGCAAAAACGAGTCCCGGCAATTTCTTTGAAGATTTCAGGCTCGGCCAGACTATCCAGCACGCCACGCCGCGCACAGTTACTGTCGGCGACGTCGCACTCTACGATGCCTTGTTTGGATCACGATTCGCCGTGCAATCGGCCGACACCTTCGCAAAGGCAATCGGATATCCGCGGTCCCCGATCGACGACCTTCTTCTCTTTCACGTCGTATTCGGCAAGACCGTGCCCGATATCTCGCTCAATGCGGTGGCCAATCTGGGCTATGCCGACTGCAGGTTTCTAAAATCCGTTTATCCGGGCGCGACACTGCGTGCGGCCTCCGAGATCATCGGCTTGAAAGAGAATTCCAACAGGAAGACCGGCATCGTCCACGTGCGCTCGCGCGGCTTCGATGAATCCGGCGACGCCGTGATCGATTACGTACGATGGGTGATGGTGCGCAAGCGCAACGAGGCCGCTCCTGCGCCGGCTGAAACAGTGCCTGAACTTCCCAAGAGCGTGAGCCCCGCGCAGTTAGGCGCCGCTTGCCCAAGCATCGATACCGTAGCCTACGATAATGTCCTGGCGGGGAGCATGCATCGCTTCGGCGACTACAAGGTCGGCGAAAAAATCGACCACGTTGACGGCGTGACGGTCGAA
>DAISKM010000211.1:0-4506 GCA_036820945.1 Pseudolabrys sp. | reverse complement strand
CCGTCGAAGAAGCCGAACACCAGATCGCGACGCGCCTCTATCAGAACACCGCGCGCGTTCATTTCAACCAGTTCGTCGAAAGCAGCGGACGATTCGGTCGGCGTCTTATCTATGGCGGGCACGCCATTTCGCTTGCGCGCGCGCTGTCCTTCAATGGCCTGGGCAATGCCTTCCATGTCACGGCGATCAACGGCGGGCGTCACGTTGCGCCGCTGTTCGCGGGATGCACGGTATTCGCATGGTCGGAAGTGCTCGCGAGCGCCGAGTTGCCAGGACGGAAGGACGTCGGCGCCCTTCGGGTGCGCACGATTGCAACCAAGGATCGTCCGTGCGCTGACTTTCCGCTGACCGCCGGCGACGACTACGACCCAGCAGTGATTCTTGATCTGGACTATTGGGTGCTGTTGCCGCGTTGAAGCGACGGCAATCAAATCTACGCGCTTGCTCTCAGATGATCGACAAGCTGACGGGCATATGGTGGAAGCGACTCGAGATCGCGCACGCAGATGGTCAACTCGCGCGGCGCCCACGAATCGGTGAGCCGAACGGCCCTGATTGCCATGGTGCGTTCGGTGCGCCGCACGGTCGTCTCAGGCACAATGCCCACGCCGACGTTGCATTCGACCAGGCGGCAGATGGCATCGAAACTGCGCAGCTGCACCCGCAATCGAAGCGGACGCCCGATGCGATTGGCCTTGTCGGCGAGGAAGCGCTGGATCGCGCTGGCGCGGTCGAGGCCGACCATGTCGTAATCCAGCACTTCGGCAAAGCCTATGCGCGACCGGCTGGCGAGCTCATGATTCTTGGCAACGACCAGAACAAAACGGTCGTGGCGAAACGGGAAGGTCTTCAGACCTCCATAGTCGACGGTGCCTGCGACAATCCCGATGTCTGCATTGCCTTCGGCTATCAATCCGACGATCTCGTCGCTCAATCGCTCCTCAAGATCCACGCTGATGTCGGGATAGGCCATTAGGAATGAGCTGAGGGTCTCGGGCAGAAACTCGGTCAACGCGTTGGTGTTGGAGAGGACCCGCACCTGGCCGGCAAGGCCGCGTGCATACGGGGTGAGATCTTCCTGGAGACGTTCGGTTTGGGCGAGAATGGCTCGGGCATGCTGGAGCAGGGTTCGACCCGCCGGGGTCGGGGTCACCCCTGCCCGCCCGCGAACCAACAACTCGGCCCCGAACGCGAGTTCCAACTTGCGAATACGGGTCGAGGCGGCGGCGAGTGCCAGGTTGGAACGCGCCGCCCCATGCGTGATGCTGCCGGCCTCGACGATGTGCCGGAAAAGGTTCAGGTCCGTGAAATCGAACCGCATGCAGCTACCTTCTTATTTCGCGAAGGCAGGCTATATAGAAGGCATATTGCAACACGGAATTTCCGGGTTCAAGCTTCGCGAAACATGAAGTATCGGGTCTGGCGCCGGGTCAAGCGCAAATAAATTGACCCCGCGTGTCCGGCCCGAAATCCTCCAGCGCCAGGTTATCCAACCGGCGCTGCGATGGTCATTGGAGGCTGACGATGGCCGACCTTGAAACAGGCGTGACGACAGGCGCGGCCAGCGCGCGGCCGATCTCCCCACATCTGCAGATCTACAGGCCAACGCTGACGATGGTGATGTCCATCGTTCATCGCATTACCGGGGCCGCGCTTTATTTCGGCATGTTGCTGCTGGCGTGGTGGCTGCTCGCCGCGGCGAACGGCCCGAATTCCTATGCCAATGTCGAGTGGTTCATGGGAAGTTTTATCGGGCGGCTGACCCTGTTCGGCTACACCTGGGCTCTCATTCACCACATGCTCGGCGGGATCCGCCATTTGATCTGGGACTCGATCCACGGTTTTGAGCCAGCCGAACGCGAAGGGCTGACGCTCGCGACTCTCATCGGCTCAATCACGCTCACGCTTATCCTCTGGGTCGTCGGCTATCTCGTGATGGGAGGCCCGCGATGAACGAAACTCCATCCATGCGGACACCGATGCGCAGCGTTCGCGGCCTCGGGCCGGCTCATTCGGGCACTGCCCATTTCTGGTATCAACGCGTGACATCTGTCGCCGGCGTTCCGCTCACGATCGCCCTGCTGCTGATCATCACGGCTCTGCTTGGGCGCACGCATGCAGCGGTCGTTCAAATCCTCGGCTCGCCGATTGTTGCGGTCATCGTCCTGCTGTTCATTATCAACATGGCCTATCACATGTGGGTTGGAATGCAGGAGATCATCCTCGACTACGTGCATGAGGATAAATGGAAGTTCCTGAGCCTGATGGCGAACACGTTTTTCGTTTTTGGCGTCTGCCTGGCATCGGTCTATGCCATTCTCAAGCTATCGTTCGGAGTCTGACATGGCGGTGACTAAAGATCCCAGCAGCGTACCTGCAATTAATGGCCGTGCGTATCCGATCGAGGATCACAGCCATGACGTTGTAGTGGTCGGCGCTGGTGGCTCCGGTCTGCGCGCGGTAGTTGGATGCAGCGAGGCGGGCCTGCGCACCGCATGCATCACGAAGGTATTCCCCACCCGTTCGCACACGGTGGCCGCGCAAGGTGGAATTGCAGCCGCACTCGGCAACATGGGCGAGGATGACTGGCGTTGGCACATGTACGACACCGTGAAAGGCGCCGACTGGCTCGGAGACCAGGACGCGATCGAGTATCTGTGCCGCAACGCGCCGGCAGCCGTCTACGAACTGGAGCATTGGGGCTTGCCGTTCTCGCGTCGCGAAGAGGACGGGAAAATCTATCAACGTCCGTTTGGCGGCATGACGACGCATTACGGCAAGGGCACTGCGCAACGCACCTGCGCTGCGGCCGATCGCACCGGCCACGCCATGCTGCACACAATGTACGGACAGTCGCTGCGCCATGCGGCCGAGTTCTACATCGAGTATTTCGCGATCGACCTGATCATGGACGATGAAGGCCGCTGCCGCGGCGTAATCGCTCTCAACATGGAGGACGGCTCGATCCATCGCTTTTCGGCGAACATGACCATACTCGCCACCGGCGGTTACGGACGTGCATATTTCTCCTGTACGTCGGCACACATCTGCACCGGCGACGGCAACGCCATGGTGCTTCGTGCTGTGCTGCCGCTCCAGGATATGGAGTTCGTGCAATTCCATCCGACCGGCATTTACCCGGCGGGCTGTCTCATCACAGAAGGATCGCGTGGCGAAGGCGGCTATCTCGTCAACTCGGAAGGCGAGCGGTTCATGGAGCGATACGCGCCGTCAGCCAAGGACCTTGCCTCGCGCGACGTCGTCTCGCGCGCAATGACGGTCGAAATCCGCGAGGGCCGAGGCGTCGGCAAGGAAAAGGATCACTTGTTCCTGCATCTGGATCACCTCGACCCGGAAGTTCTGCAGGAGAGGTTGCCCGGCATCAGCGAGACAGCGCGCATATTTGCCAATGTCGATGTAACTCGCGAGCCGATTCCGGTGCTGCCGACGGTGCACTACAACATGGGCGGCATCGCCACGAACTATCATGGCGAGGCGCTGACCAAGAAAAATGGCAATGATGATACCGTCATTCCCGGCCTGATGGCGCTCGGCGAGGCCGCTTGCGTTTCAGTGCACGGTGCCAACCGTCTCGGCTCGAATTCGCTGATTGATCTGGTTGTTTTTGGCCGTGCCGCGGCACAACGTTGCGCGGAGTTGCTGACGCCGAGCGACACGCAACCCGAATTGCCGAAGAATTCGGCCGACATGTCGCTGTCGCGGCTGGATAAATTCCGCCACGCATCCGGTGGGACCTCCACCGCCAAGTTGCGCCTGAACATGCAGCGGGTGATGCAGGAAGATTGCGCTGTCTTCCGCAGCGGGGAGGTGCTGGACCAAGGGCACAAACGGATAATTGAGGTGTTTCAGGGCATGACCGACGTTCATGTCACTGACCGTTCTCTGATCTGGAATTCCGATCTGATCGAAACGCTCGAACTTGACAACCTCATCGCGCAGGCCGTCGTTACGATGGATTCTGCTAGAAACCGTACCGAGAGTCGCGGCGCACATGCGCGCGAAGATTATCCCGAGCGGGACGACAAGAACTGGATGAAGCACACGCTGGCGTGGATGGACGAAAAAGGCAATGTGAAGCTCGATTACCGTCCGGTTCACACTTACACGCTCACGAACGATGTCGCCTATATCGAGCCGCAAGCCCGTGTGTACTAGATTAGAAGCTCGATGCAGGATGGCATTCGATCCCGCGATACGAGTCAAACATAACTGATCCCCGAAAAGCAAAGAGGCTGCCATGGTCCAATTGACCCTGCCGAAAAACTCCAAGATCACCGAAGGCAGAAGGTGGCCGCGCACGCCGCATGCGACCCATGTCAGCGAATTTCGGGTATACCGCTGGAATCCCGACGACGGACAAAATCCAAGCATCGATACTTACTATGTTGACCGCGACGATTGCGGGCCAATGGTTCTCGATGCCCTGATCTGGATCAAGAACACCATCGATCCGACACTCACCTTCCGCCGTTCCTGCCGCGAAGG
>DAISKM010000210.1:0-6392 GCA_036820945.1 Pseudolabrys sp. | reverse complement strand
AGGCATTTTTGGCATGGCGGGCGGCCGCGGCCGCCCGCCATGCCAAAAATGCCTTCGAAGATATCCGCAAAAGTGGACCCGAAGTCGGCGCCAAAACCGTACGCGGGGCCGCCCGCACCGTGCTCGAACGCGGCGTGGCCGAAGCGGTCATAAGCGGCGCGCTTGTCGCCGTCCTTGAGCACGTCGTAAGCCTCGTTGATTTCCTTGAAGCGATGCTCGCATTCCTTGTCGCCCGGATTACGATCCGGGTGATGCTGCATTGCGAGCCTGCGAAAGGCTGCCTTGAGTTCAACCTCGGTGCAGCTTCGGCTTACGCCCAGAATTTCGTAGTAGTCGCGCTTGGACATCCGGCTTTAGCTCTGGAACTTATGGCGCCCGGACAGGCGTACTTGATTCGGCTGTCCGAGGCGCCTGCAAAAATACACCCCCGGGCACTGGTCCGGGGGCGAGACTATCAGCAGATGACCTGCGCATGGCTCACGCCCTGCGGTCAGGCAGATTTCTTTTTATCGTCGTCGACCTCGGTGAACTCCGCGTCGACCACATCGTCCTTCTTCTGGCCCGAAGGCGCGCCGTCTCCGCCACCGGCTGAGCTTTGCGCTTCCTGCTGCTGCTTGTACATGGCCTCGCCCAATTTCATCGAAGCCTGGGCCAGCGCATTGGTCTTGGTCTGGATGGCTGACGCGTCGTCGCCTTTAAGAGCTTCCTTCAGATCAGCAATGGCGTTCTCGATCGCCGTGCGATCGGCATCTCCGACCGTGGAGCCATGCTCGGAAAGCGCCTTCTCGGTGGAATGCACCAGCGCCTCCGCATGATTCTTGGCTTCGACCGCCGCTTTGCGCTTCTTGTCTTCTTCGGCGTGCGCTTCCGCATCCTTGACCATCTTTTCGATGTCCGACTCGGTCAAGCCGCCTGAAGCCTGGATGCGAATCTGTTGCTCCTTGGCCGTCGCCTTGTCTTTCGCCTGCACGTTCACGATGCCGTTTGCATCGATGTCGAAAGTGACCTCGATTTGCGGCACGCCGCGTGGAGCCGGAGGAATTCCGACCAGGTCGAACTGACCAAGCAGCTTGTTGTCCGCAGCCATCTCGCGCTCGCCCTGGAACACGCGGATGGTGACCGCATTCTGATTGTCCTCGGCGGTCGAGAACACCTGCGACTTCTTGGTCGGGATCGTCGTGTTGCGATCGATGATGCGGGTGAACACGCCTCCGAGCGTCTCGATGCCGAGCGACAGCGGCGTGACGTCGAGCAACAGCACATCCTTGACGTCGCCCTGCAACACGCCGGCCTGGATCGCCGCGCCCACGGCAACCACTTCGTCCGGGTTGACGCCCTTGTGCGGCTCTTTGCCGAACAGTTGCTTCACGACTTCCTGCACTTTCGGCATGCGGGTCATGCCGCCGACCAGCACAACCTCGTTGATCTGTGCGGCCGAGATGCCGGCGTCCTTGAGCGCCTGCTTGCAGGGCTGAATCGTCTTCTGAATGAGATCCTCGACCAGCGCCTCGAACTTGGCGCGGGTGAGCTTCATCGTCAGATGCTTCGGACCCGAAGCGTCTGCGGTGATGAATGGCAGGTTGATTTCGGTCTGCGTCGTGGATGACAGTTCGATCTTGGCCTTCTCCGCCGATTCCTTGAGCCGCTGTAGCGCGAGCTTGTCGCGGCGCAGATCGATGCCCTGCTCCTTCTGGAATTCGTCGGCAAGATAATTGACCAGCCGCATATCAAAATCTTCGCCGCCAAGGAACGTATCGCCGTTTGTCGACTTCACCTCGAACACGCCGTCGCCGATCTCGAGAATCGAAATATCGAAGGTACCGCCGCCAAGGTCATAGACCGCGATGGTCCCTGTTTTCTGCTTGTCGAGCCCATAGGCGAGTGCGGCCGCCGTCGGCTCGTTGATGATGCGCAGCACTTCAAGCCCGGCGATTTTGCCAGCGTCTTTGGTGGCTTGCCGTTGCGCGTCGTTGAAATAGGCAGGAACGGTGATGACAGCCTGCTCGACCTTCTGCCCGAGATTGGCTTCCGCTGTCTCCTTCATTTTCTGGAGAATGAAAGCGGAGATCTGCGATGGCGAATAGGTCTTGCCGTCGACTTCCACCCAGGCATCGCCGTTCGAAGCCTTGGTAATCTTGTAGGGGACGAGTTTCTTGTCCTTTTCGACCATCGGGTCGTCATAGCGCCGGCCAATCAGGCGCTTGACCGCAAAGATGGTCTTTTCCGGATTGGTAACCGCCTGGCGCTTGGCCGGCTGGCCGACGAGACGCTCGCCGTCGTCCGTAAATGCAACGATCGAAGGCGTGGTCCTCATGCCTTCGGCGTTTTCGATGACTTTGGGATTTTTGCCTTCCATGACGGCAACGCACGAATTGGTGGTGCCGAGGTCGATGCCGATGACCTTACCCATGGTTCTTCCTCTCAAATTGCGGCAGGCCGGCCGGGCCGCTTGGCGCCCGGTAGGAATGTCGGCGGCTCACCCGCAGACCCCCGATCCAGCCCCCTGGATACTCGATTCGCCGCATTTGCGCGGCTTACTGGCTCATATAGGAGGGCCCCCTAGGGCTGCAAGTCAGTCGGTCACGAAATCGCGAGCCGAAAGGCCGACGCCTTCGTCAATGGTTATCGGGGCATTGCCGGCGTAGGCGAGGACGGTTAGGGAGGCCTTCCAATCCAGCATCCTGATAGGACTTAAGGCATGTTTCGACGAGTTTGTGTCTACCTGTTCGCGATCTGGGCCGGGTTGGCAAGCAGCACTCCAATTGCGACCGCCGAGCCAATCTTTCCACCAGGCCTGCGGATCGGCCTGGAGCCCCCGGGCGATCTGAAATTGAGCAATCGCTTTCCCGGCTTCGAAGACAGCGAGCGCAAGGTCGTGATCGCGATTCTCGATCTTCCCGGCAGCGCCTATCGGGAACTCGAAGTGGCCGCGTTCAACAAGGTTCAGGAGCAGCTTCAGGAGGTGAAGCGGGAGAGCTTCCCTTTTGGCAGCGGCATCGGCTTTTTGATCAGCGGCATTGCCTGGCAGAACGATGTCAAATTGTACCGATGGTCGCTGCTGGCAATGGGCATCGGGGAATCCGTCCCCAACCTTACGATGCTGGTCAATGTGGAAGTGCCGGAGAGCGCTTTGGCGGTGTACCCCGAGGCAGTAATCCGCAAGGCGCTTGCGAGCGTCACGTTGCGCCCCACGCCGATCCACGAGCAACTCGGGCTACTACCATTCAGACTTGACGACCTGTCCGGGTTTCAGGTGATGCAGGTTTTGCCGACGGGAACCGTCATCCTTGCCGACAATCAGTCGGACAACAAGGAGCGCCAGCCCTTCATGATCGTCTCAGTCGAACGTGGCGGACCCACTGAAGCCGCCGACCGCGGCGTGTTCGCCCGGAACCTGCTCACGAATGCGCCGGTGCGGGACCTCAGTATGCAATCGGGCGAAGCGATGCGGATCAGCGGCGCGCCTGGTCACGAGATTCGCGCGAACGGAAAAGACCCGGCGGGGAACCCCGTCTCGGTCGTCCAATGGTTGCGCTTTGGCAGCGGAGCGTTTTTGCGAATTATCGGGGTCAGTCCCGCCGAGAAATGGGATCAATCGTTCGGACGTTTCCGAACCGTGCGAGACGGCATCGCAATGCGTTGAAATCAGCCGGCAGCGTCTGGTTGTGCGTTGTCGTTGGCAGAAGACTTGGGCGGAGCCTTGCTTACCGCAACAAGAGCCGGTCGTAGCACGCGCTCGCCAAGCATGTAGCCCGCCTGAATGACCTGCGCCACATGTCCGGGCGGCTGATCGGACGTTGGCACTTCATACATGGCCTGGTGGAAGTTCGGATCGAACTTTTCGCCCTGTGGAGAGAATTTCCTCACGCCGTTTCTCTCGAGAATCTTCATGAGCTCCCGCTCGGTGAGTTCGACCCCTTCGATCAGTGCCTTAACCTTGGGATCCGCGCCTTCCCGCAGATCCGGACCGATCGCCTCCAGTGCCCGATGCATGTTGTCGGCCACCGCAAGAACATCGCGGGCAAAACCGGCGATGCCATACGCGCGTGCATCCAGAACCTCGCGCTCGGTGCGTTTGCGTAGGTTTTCCATCTCGGCAAGGGTGCGCAGGAGCTTGTCCTTGTATTGGGCTGCTTCACGCGTTGCCTCGGCCACCGGATCGGCTGTTTCGGCCGCTGCCGTTTCGACAGTCTCGTCAGCCATGGTTTCGCCTTGGCGGGCTGTAGGGTCCGTCATCGTTCTCAATCCATCCTCAGCATATCCGGATGCCCGGGGATATCAGGGCTCTGAGCGCAAAAATCAAGCGTTCAGGGGGCCAGCAAGCGGCTTACGACCCGCGCTGTATAGTCGACCATCGGAATAACGCGAGCATAGTTAAGCCTTGTGGGTCCGATCACCCCGATTACGCCGATAATGCGGCCTTTGCCGTCGCGATAGGGCGCAACGATGGTCGAGGAGCCGGAAAGCGAAAACAGATTGTTTTCGGAACCGATGAAGATGCGCACTCCCTCAGCCCGCTCTGCCCGGCCGAGCAAATCTATGACCCCGCGCTTGGTTTCCAGCGCATCAAACAGAGACCGCACGCGCTCAAGGTCCTCAAGGGCACGCAGGTCCTCCAGCAAATTGGCGTGACCGCGCACGATGAGCTGACGCTCTTCGTCCTCCCCACCCGACCAGCTGGCAAGGCCTGCTGAAATGACTTTCTGAGTCAGCTGATCGAGCTCGGCCTGGCCTTCCGCCACCGCTTTTTCGATCTCACTCCGTAACTCACCCAGCGTCTTGCCGCGAATGCGGGCATTAAGAAAATTGCCCGCTTCTATCAGCGACGACGTCGGCAACCCGGATGGAATATTCAGAACTCGATTTTCCACCTGTCCGTCCTCGCTAACCAGGACAGCCAGGGCCCTCTCAGGTTCAAGCCGCACGAATTCAACGTGCTTGAGTCGAACATTGTTTTTCGCAGTGAGCACGACGCCGGCCGAACGCGTCAGTCCCGACAGCATCTGAGATGCTTCGGTGAGAACAGCCTCCAGAGATTTGGCCGTGCGAGTGCCTGCAAATTGCGACTCGATCGACCGCCGTTCCTGTTCCGACAGGTCACCGATTTGCATCAGGGCATCGACGAAAAACCGAAGGCCAAGTTCAGTCGGCAGCCGGCCCGCCGAAGTATGCGGAGCATAGATCAGCCCAAGCTGCTCCAGGTCCGACATCACGTTGCGAACGGATGCCGGCGACAGAGTGATCGGCAACAATCTGGACAAATTACGCGAACCAACCGGTTCGCCGGTCGCAAGATAACTTTCGACAATCTGACGGAAAATCTCGCGCGAGCGCTCATTGAGAGCTGCCAGACTCACCTGTGTCGCGCCTATATGGATATCGTGTGACGCCAAGACCTCACTCCTCGAGAGTAGCCAAGAATTGACCATTGGGCCGGTCTTGTTCAAGTCGGGCGTATGAGTATGGTGTGCAGTTAACATTGAGGAGCATCTGATGCGCCCGAGCCGCCGACAAGCCGATGAACTTCGGGCGGTTTCGCTCGAGCGCGGTGTTGTCAAGTACGCCGAAGGCTCCTGTTTTGTGAAATTCGGCGATACCCACGTGCTGGTGACCGCCAGTCTGGAAGAGCGTCTTCCGCCCTGGCTCAAGGGTCAGGGGCGCGGCTGGGTCACAGCCGAATATGGCATGCTGCCGCGCGCCACCTCTGAACGCACGCGCCGCGAGGCAAGCGCCGGCAAGCAGGGCGGCCGCACGGTGGAAATTCAGCGGCTGATCGGTCGCAGCCTGCGTTCGGTGATTGATCTGCCGGCACTCGGAGAGCGGCAAATAACGCTCGATTGCGACGTGATACAGGCCGACGGTGGCACACGGACCGCATCGATCACCGGAGCGTGGGTCGCACTGGCCGACTGTCTTAATTGGATGAAGGCGCGCGACATGATCAAGGCGGATGTATTGCGGGACCATATCGCTGCTGTCTCCTGTGGCGTATGCAAGGGCATTGCTGTGCTCGATCTCGATTATGCCGAGGATTCGGAAGCCGACACCGACGCAAACTTCGTGATGACGGGATCCGGCAACATTGTGGAGATCCAGGCTACTGCCGAAAAAATCCCGTTCAGCGAAGATCAATTCGCTGCGCTGCTTGCGCTTGCGCGCAAGGGCATCGAAAAGCTCGTCGGCTTGCAGAAAATGGCCGTGATGTGAAGGCGTGGATGGCCGGGAGCCGGCCATGACAGACAATGGCACGCAAACTCACCGGGCCGGTGGTGATCGCCACCCACAATGCAGGCAAGCTCAGGGAAATGCGCGAACTGCTCGCGCCCTATGGCATTGCCACCGAATCTGCCGGAGATGTGCGTCTTCCCGAGCCACGCGAAACGGGCAAGACA